>JADHNH010000051.1 GCA_016779605.1 Nevskia sp.
CAGCCACCTTGTCCGGGTGGCCCTCGGAAACGGACTCAGAGGTAAACAGGTATTCGCTGGAATGGGCGCTCACTCGATCGGGTCCTTTGGTGGAATCTGTCTATGCGGATAGGCGGATAGTGTAAGGCATGCGCCGTCCAGGCGCATCCGGTCATCGGATGTCTTGCATCCTGAAGGCACATGCGCGGACCTGGCGGAACGGATCGCTCCAAGGAAGACCGGGTGGCGGCCCGCGGCCAGGAAGCGCAATTCGGCGAGCAGTTCGGCAATGTCGCGGCTGGTTTTCAGGCACCGATAGGCTTGGCCTGCGAGCGGCCGTGCCGCGCGTTCGAGAAGCTTGGGCCGAACGTCTTTGTCGAAAC
Source organism: Nevskia sp. (assembly GCA_016779605.1). Lineage (GTDB taxonomy): Bacteria > Pseudomonadota > Gammaproteobacteria > Nevskiales > Nevskiaceae > Nevskia. The sequence goes on from JADHNH010000051.1 coordinate 363, forward strand.
GCCAGATGATGCTCAGAAGCTTGGGAACGATCAGTAGTTCCGGGCAATCCGGAGGAAGGCCCGGGCGCGATCGGAACAGGTAGCGCCAGTTGCGTTTCGCGCACCGCAATGTGCATGCGGCCGGTGGCAGGTCCAGAAATACGACCAGGTCGGCATTCGACTCGACGACGCGGGACACTCCGTCGATCACCCAGGCGTCCGCCGCCGCCAGTTCATGCAGGGCCGTATCACGCTCTTGTGCCGGCGCCGAGCGCCATCCTGGCCGCCAGACGATCTGGTCCAGGCCGTATACAGGCAGGGCAAGAATCCGGCCGATTTCGCCGGCAAGGGTCGATTTGCCGGAACCGGCATTACCGGTAACCAGAATCCGGCGATGCCTGAGCGCGGGAATCTGCATGGCGCAAACAGTGTCACAACCCAGCCGACTGCCGCCAGCGGGTGGCGGCTCCGCGGCTCAGGCATGCGGCGCAAGTATCGGCCGCCGGCAGTCCTGGGCAGCGCAATGATTGTCCGCATGCCCCGCTTGGCCCGATAATAGGGCGCCCCGCAGCCACCCTCCGCCATGAGCACACAGCGCCTCTACCGCGTCACGTTCCTCAACCAGGGCCAGGTTTACGAGGTCTACGCCCGCAAGGTCAGCCACGGCGGCATGGTCGGCTTCGTCGAAATCGAAAAGCTGGTGTTCGGCGAGAAGACCACCCTGCTGGTGGACCCGGCCGAGGAAAAGCTCAAGACCGAGTTCGCCGACGTGGAGCGCACCTACGTGCCGATCCACGCGGTGGTGCGCATCGACGAGGTCACCAAGAAAGGCGCTGCGCGCATCCATGCGGTCAGCGGCGATTCGGCCAAGGTGATGCCGTTTCCGATCTACACCAGCGGCGGAGGCGATAATAAAAAGTAGGCGCGCAATGCCGCCCCGCGGCGTGCGGGCGGCGCGCTTCGGAGTGGCGGCATGATGCGCTTCGCCTACCTCGGCAGCGGCAGCAAGGGCAACGCGGCCCTGGTCCAGTGCGGCCGCACCACCGTGATGGTCGACTGCGGCCTGCCGCTGGCGGAAGCCGAGCTGCGCCTGCAGCGCCTGGGCCTGGCGCCGGACCAGCTCGACGGCATCGTCGTCACCCACGAGCACTCGGACCACGTCGGCGGCATCGCCCGCCTGGCGCAGCGGCACCGCCTGCCGGTGTGGCTAACGCCGGGCTCGCTCAAGGGCTGGCCGGAGGCGCCGGCCGAATGCATCCGCCTGATCAGCCCGCACGAGCCGTTCGAGCTGGGCGAACTGCGGGTGGAGCCGTTCCCGGTGCCGCACGACGCGCGCGAGCCCTGCCAGTACGTGTTCGGCGACGGCCGCCTGCGCCTGGGCGTGCTGTCCGACGCCGGCTCGGTCACCGCGCACATGCGCAAGCTGCTGTCGGCCTGCGACGCCCTGCTGGTGGAGTTCAACCACGACCCGGTGATGCTGGCCAAGGGCCCGTACCCGGGCCAGCTCAAGCGGCGCGTCGGCGGCGACCGCGGCCACCTGAGCAACGCGCAGGCCGCCGGCCTGCTGCGCGGCATCGACTGCACGCGCCTGCAGCACCTGGTGCTGATCCACCTGTCCGAGGTCAACAACACGCCGGAACATGCGCGGGCCGCGGCGGCGGCGGCGCTGAACTGTTCGGAATCCTGGATCGCCTGCGCGCACCAGCGCGACGGCCTGGACTGGCGGGAGCTGCGATGAGCCTGCAATTCTTCACCGGCGGCGCCGCGCTGTCGGCGTTCCGCGTCGAGCGCCTGCTGGCGCAGCTGGCCGGCCACGCGCCCGGCCTGCGCGGCCTGCGCGTGCTGGACTTCTTCATCGTGCAGGGCGGCGCGGCGCACGGCGCCGCGCTGGCGCAGCTGCTCGACGCGCAGGCCGCGCCGCCGTCGGCTGCCGACGGCGTGCTGTACGCGGTGCCGCGCCTGGGCACGGTCTCGCCCTGGTGCAGCAAGGCCACCGACATCGCGCGCGTGTGCGGCCTGGCGGACGTGGCGCGCATCGAGCGCGGCCGCGCCTACCTGCTCGACGGCGCCGCCGGACTGCCCGCGGCGGTGCACGGCGTGCTGCACGACCCGATGACCGAAAGCCTGCTGGCGGATGCGGCCGGGCTGCAGGGCCTGTTCGACCATCCGCCGGCGCGGCCGCTGCGCAGCGTCGACCTGCTCGGCGGCGGCCGCGGCGCGCTGGCCGCGGCCAACCGCGACTGGGGCTTGGCGCTGTCGGCGGACGAGATCGACTACCTGGCCGAGCATTTCGGCGCGGCCGGCCGCAACCCGACCGACGCCGAGCTGATGATGTTCGCGCAGATCAACTCGGAGCACTGCCGCCACAAGATCTTCAACGCGCAGTTCACCGTGGACGGCCAGCCGCAGCCGCAGTCGCTGTTCGAGATGATCAAGTGCAGCCACGCGGCAAGCCCGGCCGGGGTGCTGTCGGCCTACAAGGACAACGCCGCGGTGGTGGAAGGGCCCGAGGCCGGGCGCTTCTTCCCGGGCGCCGGCCGGCGCTACGCCATGCACGTCGAGCCGGTGCACCTGCTGATGAAGGTGGAGACGCACAACCACCCCACCGGCATCTCGCCGCACCCCGGCGCCGGCACCGGCGCCGGCGGCGAGATCCGCGACGAGGCCGCCACCGGCCGCGGCGCGCGGCCCAAGGCCGGGCTGTGCGGCTTCACCGTGTCCAACCTGCGCATCCCGGGGCTGGCGCAGCCCTGGGAGGGCGCGGACGGCCGTCCGCCGAACATGGCGTCGGCGCTGCAGATCATGCTGGAAGCGCCGATCGGCGCGGCGGCCTACAACAACGAGTTCGGCCGGCCCAACCTGGCCGGCTACTTCCGCACCTTCGAGGCGCGCGGCGCCGACGGCACGCGCCGCGGCTACCACAAGCCGGTGATGATCGCCGGCGGCTACGGCAACATCCGCGCCGAGCACGTGCTCAAGCAGGCGGTGCCGGTGGGCGCCAGCCTGGTGGTGCTCGGCGGCCCGGCCATGCTCATCGGCCTGGGCGGCGGCGCCGCCTCCAGCATGGCCACCGGCAGCAGCTCGGCGGACCTCGACTTCGCCTCGGTGCAGCGCGCCAACCCGGAGCTGGAGCGGCGCTGCCAGGAAGTCGTCGACGCCTGCTGGGCGCTGGGCGAGGACAATCCGATCCTGTCGATCCACGACGTCGGCGCCGGCGGCCTGTCCAACGCGCTGCCCGAGCTGATCCACGCCGACGACCGCGGCGGCCGCATCCGCCTGCGCGACATCGCCTCGGCCGATCCCTCGCTGTCGCCGATGGAGATCTGGTGCAACGAGGCGCAGGAGCGCTACGTGCTGGCGGTGCTGCCGCAGCGCGTCGACGAGCTGGCCGCGATCTGCGCGCGCGAGCGCTGCCCCTGCGCGGTGGTGGGGCAGGCGCTGGCGGAGCAGGAGCTGCGCGTGGAGGACCGCGCCGGTGCGCCGCCGGCGGTGGACATGCCGATGCCGGTGCTGCTGGGCAGGGCGCCGCGCCTGCAGCGCAGCAGCCGGCGGCAGCCGGTGGGGGCGATGCCGTTCGACCTGTCGTCGCTGGATCTGGCGCAGGCCGCGCAGCGCGTGCTGAACCTGCCGGCGGTGGCGGCCAAGCATTTCCTCATCACCATCGGCGACCGCACCGTGGGCGGGCTCACCGTGCGCGACCAGATGGTGGGGCCCTGGCAGGTGCCGGTGGCCGACTGCGCGGTCACCGCCAGCGGCTTCGAGGCGACCACCGGCGAGGCCATGGCGATGGGCGAGCGGCCGCTGCTGGCGCTGCTGGATGCGCCGGCTTCCGGCCGCATGGCGGTGGGCGAGGCGGTGACCAACATCGCGTGCGCGCGCATCGCGCGCCTGGCCGATGTGCGCCTGTCGGCCAACTGGATGGCCGCCGCCGGCCACGGCGACGAGGATGCGCGCCTGTTCGACACGGTGCGGGCGGTGGGCGCGGAGCTGTGCCCGCGGCTGGGCTTGGCCATCCCGGTGGGCAAGGACTCGCTGTCGATGCGCTCGGTGTGGCGGCAGGGCGCGGAGTCCTGTACGCAGACTGCGCCGCTGACCCTGATCGTGTCGGCCTTTGCGCCGGTGGCCGACGTGCGCGCCAGCCTGACGCCGCAGCTGCGCAGCGACGCCGGCGACACCCGGCTGCTGCTGATCGACCTCGGCAACGGCCGCAACCGACTGGGCGGCTCGGCGCTGGCGCAGGTGTACGGCGTGCCCGGCGGGGCGCCGCCGGACCTGGATCAGCCGGAGCAGCTCAAGAGCGCGTTTGCGCTGGTGCAGCAGCTCAATGCCGAGGAGCGCCTGCTGGCCTACCACGACCGCAGCGACGGCGGCCTGTTCGCCGCGCTGGCGGAAATGGCCTTCGCCGGGCGCTGCGGCGTCGACGTGTCGCTGGGATCCGACCCGGCGCAGGCCGCCGCCGCGCTGTTCGCCGAAGAACTGGGCGTGGTGTTGCAGGTGCGCGCCGGCGAGTCGGCCGCGATTCTGCGCCGTCTCGCCGCGGCGGGCCTGGCCGCGGCCGAGCTCGGCCGGCCGCTGGCGGGCGCGGAGCTGGTGTTCCGCGCCGGCGGCGCGGTGGTGGCGCGGTTCGACCGCGCGGCGCTGCACCGCAGCTGGGCGCAGACCAGCCACCGCATCGCCGCCTTGCGCGACAACCCCGAAACCGCGGCCGAGGAATTCGCCGCGATCGAGGCGGCGGACGACCCGGGCTTGTCCGTGCAGCTGAGCTTTGCGCCGGACGAATACCTGGACGCGGCCAATGGTTTTCCGGCGCTGGCCCTGTCGCGGCCGCGCGCGGCGATCCTGCGCGAGCAGGGCGTCAACGGCCACGTCGAAATGGCCTATGCGTTCCACGCCGCCGGCTTCGACGCCGTGGACGTGCACATGACCGACGTGCTGGAGGGCCGCGTGCGCCTGGACGCGTTCGCCGGGCTGGTCGCCTGCGGCGGATTTTCCTACGGCGACGTGCTCGGCGCGGGCCAGGGCTGGGCCAAGTCGATCCTGTTCAACGCCGCCGCGCGCGAGCAGTTCCAGGCGTTCTTCGAACGCCGCGACCGCTTCGCGCTGGGCGTGTGCAACGGCTGCCAGATGTTCGCGGCGCTGCGCGGCATCGTGCCGGGCACGGCGCACTGGCCGCTGTTCCGCCGCAACCGCAGCGAGCAGTTCGAGGCGCGCTGGACCATGGTCGAAATCATCCCGGGCCGCTCGCTGTTCTTCGCCGGCATGGCCGGCTCGCGGTTGCCGGTGGCGGTGGCGCACGGCGAAGGCCGTGCCGAGTTCGGCGACGCCGGCGACGCCGCGGCGCTGGCCGCGGCCGGGCAGGTGGCGCTGCGCTTCGTCGACGGCCAGGGCCGCGTCGCGCAGGCCTACCCGGCCAACCCGAACGGTTCGCCGGCCGGCGTCACCGGCATCTGCAACGCCGACGGCCGCGTCACCATCCTGATGCCGCACCCCGAGCGCACCGTCGCCGGCGCCACCGGCTCCTGGTGGCCGCGCCGCTGGAGCGGCAAGACGCCCTGGTTCCGGATGTTCCGCAACGCCCGCCAGTGGGTCGGCTGAAGGTTCGGCCGGTCCGCAAGGAGCGCGGCGCGGCCGGGGCTAGAGCGATTTTCGTTTAGTTGCAGACACGTTTGATTTGTCATTACTCCGCACAGCGAAGAATCTGGCCAGATCCTTCGCTGCGCGGAGTAATGACGGACATGTATGCATTTGAATCGAAAATGCCCTAGCCGTCCTTCAGGATGCCGTCGATGATGGTGTTGTACAGGCCGGTGAGCAGGCTGCGCACCTCGGCTTCGGGGGCGCCCTTGGCCACCCAGTTGCTGCCCCAGCGCACCACGGTGCCGCCGCCGGGGGCATCGGCCAGCTCCACCACCGCGTGGTAGTGCTCCAGCGGCAGGCCCGGATTTACTGTCAGGGTATAGGACAGCAGGCGCTGGTCGAAAACGGCTTCCAGGCGTTCGGCCAGAATGCCGGGCATGCCCTTCATGCGCAGCAGGCGCAGCGCGCCCACGCCTTGCCCCTGCATCTCGGCCGATTCCACCATGTCGGGCAGGAACTTGCCGATGCCGCCGAAGTCGGCGATCTGCGCGAAAAACCTCGCGCGGGGCATGGCGATGGTGCGTTCAACCAGGGCTGCGTAAGCCATTGCGGTGGTCCTCGAATGGAAGCGTCGGTGCGGGCCGGGCGGAGGCGGCGGCCTGCGCCGGAGGCGAGGCGGCCACGTTGCCACGCCGCCGCAGCCCGGGTCAAACCGCGCCGCCGCCGCATCCGCGGCAGGCCCGGCGATCGGCTGGTCACGCCGCCGGGCCGCGCGGCTGGCGCAATAGTTGCGTGGACGGCAGGTCATTATCTGGACTATCGTTTTCGCAGCGGTTTTTCCACAGGAACAGGCGACATGGACTTTTTCGTGAGGCTTGGGACCAGCGGCCAGCATCACCTGGAGCTGAACGGCAGCTGCCGCAACCCGCACTGGATCACCGCGCTGTTCCAGGGCTTGAGCGACCACCGCATTTCCATCGTCTCCGGCCACGTCACGCTCGGGCCGCAGCACGAGTGGCACGGGCGGTTCCACCTGGATTGCGCCGAATGCCGGATCGACGTGTCGCGCATCGACTACTCCGGCATGACCGAGCGCACCACCTCGGCGCTGCTGGTTTCGGAGGCGCCGCTGCTGAGCACGTTCAGCGTGACGCGCCGCGCCGATCAAAGCCTGGAGCTGCGCATCGACGCCCCGGACCAGCGCGGCTTCCTGGGCCGCATCCTGGCGCGCATTTCCGGGCTCGGCCTGTTCCCGGTGTCGATGGACATCGGCACGGTCAACGGCCGCATCAACGACCGCCTGGTGTTCCGCGGCATCGGCGGCATGGCGCCGGGCGAGCCGGTGGCCAAGGCGCTCGACACTCTGCTCAACCGCTTCACGCCGCAGCAGGGCCGGGCCGTGCCGGCCTGACTGCGGGACCATGCGCGGGCGCTTGGGCGCCCGCGCGGGCTTACTTCTTCGGTTCGCTGCCCGCCGCGCCGCTGTCGGGCGCGGAATTGTCCATGCCCAGGTCCTCCGGCGGCGGATTGCCGTCGTAAATGTCGGCCTGCCGCTTCTGCAGGTAGGCGGTGCGCACGAACAGGTACTGGTCGAACTGCGAATCCAGCAGGTTGTCGAAGCCGGGGATCAGGTTGGCGCGCAGGTTGATGATGTTGGCGGCGGTCAGCGTCAGGTCCAGCCAGTCGTAGTCGCTCGGCAGGTAGTGCAACGGCTGCATCGGGATTCCGGCCAGGGTGCCGAGGAAGTCGCGGTTGTCGCTGGGCCCGATCAGCGGCACCACCAGGTACCAGCCCTCGCCCACGCCCCAGGTGCCCAGGGTCTGGCCGAAGTCCTCGTCGTGCTTCTCCAGCCCGGCCTGCGTGGCGACATCGAAGAAGCCGGCGAAGCCCGCGGTGCTGTTGAGCAGGAAGCGGCCGGTGTCGGCGGCCGAGCGCTTGAACTTGGCCTGCAGCGCGTCGTTGATGATGGTCTTCGGGTAGTTGAGGTTGTCGAAGAAGTAGGTGACGTGCGCGCGCACCCGGTATGGCACCACGTCGATGTAGGCCACCGCCACCGGCTTGAGCACGTACTTGTCGGCCTTCATGTTGAAGGTGAACACGGCGCGGTTGACCGGCTCCAGCGGGTCCGCCGGCTCGTCCGCCGGCCGGTGCGCGCAGCCGGCCAGCAGCAGCATTCCAAGCGACAGCAAACCACGGCGCACGAGGCTCATGCGGGCTCCCTTTCGAAGTTCAGTATTTTTTCCAGGCCGAAGAAGCGCGCCAAGGTCAGCACCTGCTCCCCGGCGCCGACGATGTGCAGTTCCACGCCGCGGGCCTGGCAGCGGCGGCGCAATTCGAGCAGCAGGGCGAGCCCGGCGCTGTCGGCGCGCGACACCCGCGACAGGTCCACACGGCCGGCAGCCGCCAGCGCGTCGAGGCGCGGCAGCCAGGCCGGCACCGTCGCGAAGTTGAGCTCGCCGTCCGGCGGCGATGCGGCACTCATGCGCGGCTCACCCGACGATCGACAGCAGCTCAGGGCGGTTCGGGCGGCGCTTCACTGCGGCTTGGCGCCGCCCGGCGCCGGTGCGCCGGCCTGCTGCTGCACCGGCTCGCTCCTGAATTCGCCCTTTTCCATGCGGGCGATGACGTCGTCGATGCCGGTGCGCTTGATTTCCGAGTTGAGCTGGGTGCGGAAGTTGAGCACCAGCGAGATGTTTTCCACCGTGATGTCGATGATCTTCCAGTCGCCGTCCACCTGGTGCAGGCGGAAGCCGATCGGGTAGGACTGGCCGGTGTCGCGCACCAGCACGCTGTTGACCATGGCCTCGTTGGAGCCCTGCAGCAGGCGCGGCGGCATCCAGTTGATGTTCACCGAGTTGTAGTAGTCGAGCATGGCGCTGCCGTAGGAATGCACCAGCATGTTCTTGAACGCGGTGGTGAACCGCTCGCGCTGCTCGGGCGTGACCGTGCGCACGTTGCGGCCCAGCACGGCCTGGCCGATGTACGGCACGTCGAAGCGCGGCACCACCACCTCGTCGACCGTCTTGAAGAACTTGTCCTGGTTGCCGCGGTATTCGGCGTAGTGCACCTTGATCAGGCCGCGGATCTGCTCGACCGTGTTCTTCAGCGCCACGTCGGGCGCGCCCGCGGCCGGGGCGTCGGCGGCGGATGCCGCGAAACCCAGCCCCAGGAACAGGGTGCAGGCAAGTTGCAGGCTGCGGATCAGCTTGAGCATAAAGAGACCTTCCTTACTTGGACTTCGGTGCCGCCGCGGCCGGCGCCGGCTGCTGGGCGCCGGAGCCGCCGGACTGGCTGGACTTCTGCGTCATCGACGTGAGGAACTGGCCGATCAGGTTTTCCAGCACCAGGGCCGACTGGGTGTACCTGATCTCGTCGCCGTTCTTCAGGGACTTCTCGTCGCCGCCGGCTTCCAGGCCTACGTACTGCTCGCCGAGCAGGCCGGCGGTCAGCACCTTGGCGGTGGAATCGGCCGGGATGTTGTTCTGGCGGCCGTCGATTTCCATGGTCACCACCGCCTGGAAGCTCTGCGGGTCGATGGCGATGCCGCGCACGCGGCCGATCTTGACCCCGGCGATCTTCACCGAGGCGCCCGGCACCAGGCTGCCGATGGTGTCGAAGCGCGCGCTGATGTCGTAGTTGTTGGCGCCGGTGCCGACGGTTTCCAGGCTGGCCACGCGCAGCGTCAGCACGAACATGGCGGCCACGCCCAGGCAGACGAAAAATCCCACCAGTACTTCCAACGATCTCGAATGCATAGGATTCCCGGACGAATGCCGCCTCTGGCGCTGCGATAAGTTAGCGGAACATGAACGCGGTGAGCACGAAGTCCAGCGCCAGCACGACCACCGAAGATACCACTACCGTCGAAGTGGTCGCGCGCGACACGCCCTCGGATGTCGGCGCGGCGTGGTAGCCCTGGTACATGGCGATCCAGCTCACCGCGCCGCCGAACCACAGCGCCTTGACCAGGCTCTGGCGGATGTCCTCGAAGTGCATCGCGCGGTGGATCTGCGACCAGTAGGCGCCGTCGTCCACCCCCAGCAGGGTGACGCCGATCGAGTAGCCGCCGCCGACGCCGATCGCCATGACCGAAAACATGGCGACCAGCAGCGGCATGGCGATGAATCCCGCCAGGAAGCGCGGCGCCACCACGCGTTTGACCGGGTCCACCGCCATCATTTCCATGCCGGACAGCTGGTCGGTGGCCTTCATCAGGCCGATCTCCGCGGCCAGCGCCGAGCCGGCGCGGCCGGCGAACAGCAGCGCCGTCACCACCGGGCCGAGCTCGCGCACCACGCTGAACGCCACCGCCTGCCCCAGCGACGAGGCCGCGCCGAAGCGCACCAGCAGGGAGTAGCCCTGCAGCGCCAGCACCATGCCGATGAACGAGCCGGAAATGATCACGATCACCATCGACAGCACGCCGACCATGTAGAGCTGCTGCACCACCAGGCGCGGCCGCGCCAGCGCCGCCGGCAGCGCCGACAGGATGGTGAACAGGAACAGCGTCGACTCGCCGAGGCGGCGCAGGAAATCGCCGATCAGCAGCCAGGGCTTCACCGGCGGGCCCCGCCCAGCAGGTCCGCGGCATAGTCGCGCGCGGTCTTGTAGTGGAACGGCACCGGGCCGTCCGGCTTGCCGTGCAGGAACTGCTGCACGAATTCCGAGGCGCTGCCGCGCACCGCCGCCGGCGCGCCGTGGTCCACCACCTTGCCGCCGGACACCACGTAAGCGTAGTCGGAGATCGACAGCACTTCGTCGACGTCGTGCGACACCAGCACCGAGGTCAGGCCCAGCGCGTCGTTGAGCTGGCGGATCAGGCGCATCAGCACGCCCATGGTGATCGGGTCCTGCCCGGTGAACGGCTCGTCGTACATCACCATGGCCGGCTCCAGCGCGATGGCGCGGGCCAGCGCCACGCGCCGCGACATGCCGCCGGAGATCTGCTCGGGATACAGCCCGGCGGCACCGCGCAGCCCCACCGCCTCGAGCTTCATCAGCACCACGTCGCGGATCATGCTTTCCGGCAGGCGCGTGTGCTCGCGCAGCGGAAAGGCCACGTTTTCGAACACCGTCAGGTCGGTGAGCAGCGCGCCGTTCTGGAACAGCATGCCCATGCGCTTGCGCAACTCGAACAGCGCCGCGCGCGACTGCCGGTGCACGTCGACGCCGTCGAACTCGACCGTGCCGGCCTGCGGCCGCCACTGGCCGCCGATCAGGCGCAGCAAGGTGGTCTTGCCGGTGCCGCTGGGGCCCATGATCGCGGTGACCTTGCCGCGCGGGATGTCCAGGTCCACGCCGTCGAACACCGCGCGCGTGCCGAACCCGAAGCGCAAGCCGCGCACGCGCACGAGGACATCGGGTCCGGGCGAACTCATTGGCAGGAACGGGCTGGGATGGTTTTGGGTGGCTTGCCGACGCCTGTGCGCATTCTACGCGATCAGCACCCCGTTAGAGGCTGTTCGTGCCCTGCCGGTTCCCGGCGGAATGTGCGGGAGCGCCCAGCTGCACGACCAGGCGGCGCTCCAGGTCGCGCATGACTTGTGCCACCGCGGCCGGGCCGCCGAGGTCGGCGACCTGGGTCATGCGCATGCCCACCAGGCCGCAGGGATTGATCCGCGCGAACGGTTCCAGGTCCATGTTCACGTTCAGGGCCAGGCCGTGGTAGCTGCGGCCGCGGCTGATGCGCAGGCCCAGCGAGCCGATCTTGCGCAGCACGCCGCCGGCGTCCGGCACGTACACGCCCGGGGCGCCGGCCTGCGCGCGCGCGGCGATGCCGTAGCCGGCCAGCGTGTCGATCATCGCGCGCTCCAGCCGCGACACCAGCTCGCGCGGGCCGTAGCCGCGCCGCCCGAGGTCCAGCAGCACATAGACCACCGCCTGGCCGGGGCCGTGGTAGGTGACTTGGCCGCCGCGGTTGCTCTGCACCACCGGGATGTCGCCCGGAGCCAGCAGGTGCTCCGGCTTGCCGCCCTGGCCCTGGGTGAATACCGGCGGGTGCTCGAGCAGCCACAGCTCGTCCGGCGTATCCGGCGTGCGCGCGGCGGTGAACGCGCGCATCTGTTCGTAGGTGTCGGCGTAGGGGCGCAGGCCGAGGCGGCGCACGACGATCGGCACGCCGTACGCCGCGGATTGCGGCGCCGGGTTCACAGCGACAGCACCACGCCCGGGTCTTCACGCACCGCCTGCGTGATGCGCAGCAGATGGTCTTCGCTGCGCGCGACGAACACCAGGGTCAGGCACAGGTAATTGCCCTTGGCCGACGAGCGCCGCTCGACCGTCAGCGGCGCGCCGGCATCCAGGTGCGAGCGCACCAGGGATTCCAGCCGCTGCTCCACCGCGGCGTCCGGGCGGATGAACAGCTTGACCGGGAATTCGCAGGGGTAGACGAGGCCGGCCGGCTTCATTGCCGCCCCCGCGCTGCTAGAGCCCCAGCCAGAGCCGGATCTGGTCGAACAGCCGGTGCCAGAAGCCGCCCTTGGGCACGTCGTTGAGCACCACCAGCGGAATCTCCTTGTACGGCTTGCCGGCGATGGTGATCGAAGCCTTGCCGACGGCCTGGCCGGCCGCCAGCGGCGCGATCAGCCGCGCCGGGGCCTGCGCCTGCACCTGCACCTGGTTCTTGTCGCCGGCGGGCACGCTGATGTAGACCGGCTCCAGCGTGCCGACGGCGACCTGCGTCTGCGCGCCCTTGTAGACGCGCGCGGTGCCGGCCGGCGCGGCCGGCCCGAGCACGGTGACGTCGTCGAAGTTGCGGAAGCCGTAGTTGAGCAGCTCCAGGCTGGCCTGCTCGCGGTAGGCCCAGCTCTTGCCGCCCATCACCACCGAGATCAGGCGGCGGCCGTCGCGCTTGCCGGAAGCCAGCAGGCAGTAGCCGGCTGCCTCGGTGTGGCCGGTCTTGATGCCGTCGACCGAAGGATCCTTTTCCAGCAGGCCGTTGCGGTTCGGCTGCGGCTTGGCGATGCCGTACTTGAACTCGCGCTCGGAAAAGTACTTGTAGTCCTGCGGGAAGTCGCGGATCAGGGCGCGGCCCAGGGTCACCAGGTCGCGCGCGCTGCTGTAGTGCTGCGGATCGGGCATGCCGCTGGAATCGACGAAGTGGGTGTTGGTGAGGCCGAGCTTCTGCGCATACTGATTCATGATCTGCGCGAAGGCCTGCTCGCTGCCGGCGATGTGCTCGGCCAGGGCGATGCAGGCGTCGTTGCCCGACACCACGATGATGCCGCGCAGCAGGTCCTCGATCGGCACGCGGCTGCCCACCGAGACGAACATGCGCGACTCGCTGGAGTCCTTGCCCTCGGCCCAGGCTTTCTCGCTGATCAGAGCGGTGTCGTCGAGCTTCAGGCGGCCCTGCTTGATCAGGTCGAAGGCCACGTACACCGTCATCACCTTGGTGATGCTGGCCGGCTCGACGTGCAGGTCCGGGTTCAGGCTGGCGATCAGCTCGCCGCTGTCGTAGTCCAGCAGCGCATAGCTCCTGGCGTCGATCGGCGGCGGGCTCGGCGCCTCGGCCATGGCGGCGCCGGCGAGGAGGAAGGTTGCGGCGATCAAACCGAATGGAGCTTTCATTCCGTGGAATTTGCCCGTGGAGCTGGTGTTGAAAACGGGGTGCGCAGACTGCAGGGCGGCGCCGTAAGCGCCCCTATACCATGCGGAATTTTACCCTGATTGCGCCCTGGCGCGGGCAGCTGCGGACAACTAGTTTATGACCGGCACCGCGGCCATCTGCACTTCTGTAAGCCGCTTGCGCGCCAGGTCCAGGGTCTGCGAGTCGGCGAACGGGCCGATCAGCACGCGGTGCACGAAGGCGGCGCCGCGCGCCTCGCTTTTCAGCAGCACGTTGGCGATGCCCATGCCGTTGAGCTGCTCGCGCATGGTGACGGCGTTGATCGGGTCGCTGAACAGGCCGGCCTGCAGGAAATGCGGCCCCGACGCGGCGGGCGCGGGCGGGTCCGGAGTGGCGCTCATCGAGGCGATGCGCAAGGGCTCGCCGGCGCCGGCGGCGGCGGCGGCTGCCGGGGCAGAGGTGGCAGCCGGCGAAGCCGTTACGGCGGGCGGCGGCGCCGCCGATGCGACCATGACCGGGGCGGGGGCTGTCGCCGGCGACGGCACCGGTGCGGCCGCCGGCACCACCGCCGGCCCAACCACCGGTTTGGGCCCCGGTTTGGCCGCCGCCACGGCCGGCGCCGCGGCAGCGGGGCTGCGAGCCGGTGCCGGCTTGCCGGCCTGCGCCAGCAACGTGGTCGGCACCGTCAGCGGCGCGGGTTCCAGTGCGGCGATTTCCACCGGCGTGGAGCCGTTGCCGAGAATGGCGAGCTTGAGCGCCGCGGTGTACGACAGGTCGATGACGCGATCCTTGCGGAACGGCCCGCGGTCGTTGACCCGCACCACCACGCTGCGGCCGTTGGCGACGTTGGTGACGCGCACGTAGCAGGGGATTGGCAGCGTCTTGTGCGCGGCGGTCATCTTGAACATGTCGTACGACTCGCCGCTGGAGGTGCGCTTGCCCTGGAACTTGCGGCCATACCAGGAGGCGTAGCCTTTCTGCCGGAAGCCGCGGGAATCGCTCAGCACCTTGTATTTTTCGCCCTCGACCGAGTAGCTCTCCGGGTTGCCGGTGTCGGTCTTGGCTTCGAGCCGGGGCACCGCGTCGGGCGTCTGCGCCAGGTTCGGCGGAATCTCGGCGAGCAGCGGCGGGCCATCCTTGTCGGGGCTCGCCGCGCCGCCCTGCTCGGGGGCGGCAGGCGCAACCGCCGCCTCGGCGGGCGCAGCAACCTGCGGCTGCACCGCAACCGCCGGCGCAGCGTCCTGCCGGCTCACCGGCGCGGTGCCGCAGCCGGCGAGCAGCGCGCCGAGCGCGCACAGCGCCCCGGCCAGGGCCAGGCGCAAGCCGGCGCTGCTGGCGGTGACGGTCTTCATTTGCGCGCGCTGCGCTGCGCCGCGGCCTGGTCGCGCTGCGCGCGCTCCAGCGCATCGGCCAGCTGCGCCACCGACATGGCGTAATAAGTGCGCGGGTTATACGACATGATGCTGTAGAAGTTGGGCAGGGCGATCCAGTACTCGGGCCCGCCGGCGCGGTCCAGCTGCACCAGCCCGGCCGGCAGGTCGGGCGGCAGCGGCACCACCGCATGCACTCCCGCCGCCGCCAGCGCGCCCACGGTTTGCGTCGGCAGCACCTGGTTGCGCGCCAGCGCAGGTGGCGGCGCGTCCTGCGGGCGCACCCCGGCCAGCAGGGCGCCACCGCTGCGCCAGGCCGTGCGCGGGTCGAAATGCACCAGGTAGTTGGCGATGCTGCCGACGGCGTCCGGTGCCGACCACAGGTCCCGGCGTCCGTCGCCGTTGAAGTCCAGCGCCAGCCGCCGGTAGACGCTGGGCATGAACTGCGCCTGCCCCATCGCGCCGGCGTAGGAGCCGCGCGGTTCGGCCGGGTCCATGCGGGTGTCCCGGCACAGCACGAAGAACTGCGTGAGCTGGTCGAAGAAGAAGGCCGAGCGCAGCGGATGCTCGTAACCGAGCGTGGCCAGCGCGTCGAGCACGCGGTAGCGCCCGGTGTAGGTGCCGTACTTGGTTTCCACCCCCAGCAGCGCGGTCACCACCGCCGGGGGCACGCCGAATTCGTTCTGGGCACGCGCCAGCCAGGAGCTTTGCTCCTGCATAAAACGCAATCCGTTGGAGATGTTGCCTGGATTGACGTGAAGTGGCCGGTATTCGTCCCACGTGAGCGTTCTTTCCTTGCTGTTCTGCTCGCTTTGAACCAGTTGCGGCAAGCTTTTGGCTTGCTTGAGTGCCGATTTGACCCTATTTAGGTCGGTTTGCGCAAATCCGTACCGATCGCGCAGGCTGCCGAGCAGTAAAACGGTGCGCTGGTCGCCGGCAAAATCGGCAAATGCCGGAACGGCCGAAACGGCCGCCAGCGAAGACAGGACGGCCGCGGGAAACCAGCGGAAAAGCAGCGGCAAGTGTCCTAACTCGCCAGCAGCTTGCGGTGGGTCTGGATCGACATGAGCATGCCGAAGCCCGCCAGCAGGCTGACCATCGAGGTGCCGCCGTAGCTGACCAGCGGCAGCGGCACGCCCACCACCGGCACCAGCCCGATGACCATGCCGCAGTTGATGAACACGTAGATGAAGAAGGTCAGCCCGAGGCTGCCGGCGAGCAAGCGCTGAAAGGTGTCCTGGCCGCGCAGGGCGATCAGCAGGCAGCGGCCGACGATGGCCGTGTACAGGGCCAGCAGCAGGACCACGCCGATCAGGCCCAGCTCCTCGCCGTAGACGGCGAAGATGAAGTCGGTGTGCGCCTCGGGCAGGAAGTCCAGCTTGGCCTGGGTGCCCATCAGCCAGCCCTTGCCGAACAGGCCGCCGGAGCCGATGGCGATCTTGCTCTGGGTGATGTGGTAGCCCGCGCCCAGCGGGTCGCGCTCGGGGTCCAGGAAGGTCAGCAGGCGGTTGCGCTGGTAGTCGTGCAGCTTCATCCACAGCAGCGGCGCGGCGCCGGCCACACCCGCCGCGGCCAGCAGGATCCAGCGCCAGCGCAGCCCGCCGAAGAACAGCGCCAGCACCCCGGCGGTGAGCACCAGCAGGGCGGTGCCCAGGTCGGGCTGGATCGCGATCAGCGCGGTGGGCAGCAGGGTCAGGCCCAGGCTTACCAGCAAGGTGCCGGCCGAGGGCGGCAGGTGCCGGCTCTGCAGGTAGGCGGCTACCGCGATCGGCGTGGCCAGCTTCATCAGCTCGGACGGCTGGAAGCGCATCACGCCCAGGTCCAGCCAGCGCTGCGCGCCCTTGGCGTGCTGGCCCAGGGCCGCCACCGCCAGCAGCAGCAGCAGGGCAAATCCGTAAAACCACGGCGCCGCGGCGCGGTAGAACTCCGGCGGCGCCTGCGCCAGCACCACCATCACCGCCACGCCGATGGCCAGGCGCTGGGCCTGGCTGATCACCGTCGGCAGCGACTGGCCGGAGGCCGAGTACAGCACGAACAGCCCCAGGCCGCTCACCGCCAGCAGCAGCAGGCCCAGCCACAGGTCGAAGTGCCAGCGCGCCAGCCGCTCGCTCCAGCTCAGCTCCGGCTTGGGTGCCGCGGTGATCACCGACGAGTTCAAGCGTCCTCCGGCTTCATTGCGGCGGCACGTTGCCGCCGGCATCGGCCGGCGGCGGCGCGCCCGGCACGGCCGCGGCGCCGTCGGCGGCATCCGGCGGCGCGGCCTGCGGGGCCGTGTCCGGTGCCTCGGGCTCCACCGGCGGGGCGGCGGGAGCCACCGCCGGCGCGTTGTACAGCACCTTGCCGAGCAGGTACTGGTCCATCAGTGCCCGCGCCACCGGCGCGGCCGACGTGCCGCCGTGGCCGGCGTGCTCGGCCACCACCGCCACCGCGATCTGCGGCTGGTCCACCGGCGCGAAGGCGATGAACAGCGCGTGGTCGCGGAACTGGTACTGCACGGTATCCAGCTTGGGCGCGTAGGTCTCGTCCTGGCGCAGTCCGGTGACCTGCGCGGTGCCGGTCTTGCCGGCCGACGAGTAGGGCGCGCTCTTGAACACCGAGTAGGCGGTGCCGCCCTGGGTCATCGTCACCAGCTGCATGGCCGAGATGACCTGCTCGAACACCGCCGGATCGCGCGCCTCCACCGGCGGCAGCGGCTCCGGCGCAACCGGCACCAGCCTGTGGGTGGCCGGGTCTTCGACGGCATGCACCAGGTGCGGCTTGAAGCCGGCGCCGCGCATCGCCATGCGCGCCGCCGCCTGCGCCAGCTGCAGCGGGGTGACGGTCAGGTAGCCCTGGCCGATGCCGATGTTGATGGTTTCGCCCGGGAACCAGGCCTGCCGGTAGATCCGGCGCTTCCATTCGCGGGTCGGCAGCAGGCCGGAGCGTTCGCTGGGGATGTCCAGGCCGCTGATGCGCCCGTAGCCGAACTGGCCCAGCACCGCGTCGATGCGCTCCAGGCCCATGTTCAGCGCGGCCTGGTAGAAGTAGACATCGCAGGACTTGGCGATGGCGGTATCCAGGTCCACCCAGCCGTGGCCCTGGCGGCGCCAGCAGCGGTACTTGCGGTCGTTGCCGGGGAGCTGGAAATAGCCGGGGTCGAACACGCGCGTGGCCGGGGTCAGCGTGCCGGCGATCAGCCCGGCCAGCGCCATGAACGGCTTGATCGTCGAGCCGGGCGGGTAGGTGCCCAGCAGGGCGCGGTTGTACAGCGGCCGGTCCGGGTCCTCGAGCAGGGCATGGTAGCCGGCGCTGTCGATGCCCTCGACGAACAGGCCGGGGTCGAAGCCGGGCTTGGACACCAGCGCCAGCACCTCGCCGTTGCGCGGGTCGATGGCCACCGCCGCGCCGTCCAGCGGGCCCAGCGCCTGTTCGGCCACCGCCTGCAGGCGCGCGTCGATCGACAGGTACAGGTTACGGCCCGGCTGGCCGGCCTTGTAGTCCAGCTCGCGCAGGGGCCGGCCGGCGGCATTGGCTTCCACCACCTTGGTGCCGGGCAGCCCGCGCAGCTGGTCCTCGTGGCTTTTCTCGATGCCGACCTTGCCGATCTGGTTGATGCCCTGGTAGTCGCTTTCGTTGAGGGTGGCGTAGTCCGCGTCGGTGATGCCGCTGACGTAGCCGATCAGGTGCGCCGCCTGCTTGCCCAGCGGATAGGCGCGCACCAGGCCGGCGTTGACCTCCACGCCCTGGCCGGCGAAGTCGTAGCGGTTGAGCTCGAAGCGCGCCACCTCGTCGGCCGACAGGTTGCTGCGCAGGGTCACCGGGCGGTAGCGCGGGGTTTTGTGCAGGCGCTCGCGGAAGCGCGTGAGGTCCTCCGGGTCCAGCCGCACCAACTGGCCCAGGCGCGCCAGCGTGTCGTCGAGGCGGTCCACCTGCTCGGGCACGATCTGCAGCTCGAACGACGGCATGTTCTGCGCCAGCAAGGCGCCGTTGCGGTCGTAGATCAGGCCGCGCACCGGCGGCACCGGGATCAGGCGCATGCGGTTGTCGTCGGCGCGGCCGCTGTAATAGCCGTGCTGCAGCAGCTGCAGGTCCGCCATGCGCGCCGCCAGCAGCACCAGCAGCAGCAGGCAGATGCCGCCGGCGACGTAGGCGCGCGCGGTGAACGCGCGCTTTTCCTCCCACAGGTCCTTGATGCCCTGGTAACTTTCCATCAGGGCAGGACCGAGCGGTTGCGCGGCTGCAGCAAGCCGTTGAGCAGGCCGGCGACGAACGGCCACAGCAGCGTGGTGGTCAGCACCGGCAGCCAGCGGCGCGCGGCGTCGGCCGAATGGTGGGTGAGGCCGTCGATCCAGAACATCAGGAAGGCGTACATCGCCCAGGCCGGCGCCAGCGCCAGGGTGGCCTGCCACAGCGGGAACACCAGCAGGGTGCCGCGCAGGCGCCGCAGCAGGAAGGCGACCGTCACCAGGCCCAGGGCGTACTGCCCCAGCGGCGCGTCGTAGGCCACGTCGCACAGCAGGCCGGCGATCCAGGCCACCGCCAGCACCGGCATGTCCGGCATGAACATCGCCCAGAAGCCCAGGATCAGCGGCAGCCACAACGGGCGCAGCGGCTCCAGCAGGTCCGGCAGCGCCACCAGCTGCAGCAGCAACGCCAGCAGCAGGCTCGCCAGGAACGCGCCGAAGCCGCCGCGCCTCATGGACGGCGTTCCGGCGCGGCCGGCGGCACGCGCTTGCCCGGCAGCGGCTTGCGCCGGGCCGCGTCGGCCGGCGGCGGCGCCATCAGCGCGGCGACCGCGCTGGCATCCAGGGTGGCGCCGGGCTGATCGTTCCAGACCAGCAGCGCCTGGCCGCCGCGGCCGAGCTGCGCGGCGGGCATGGCGATGGCTTCCATGAAATTCTCGCCCGCCGGGTGGCGCAGCTGCGTCACCTTGCCGACCGGGTAGCCGGGCGGGAAGCGCCCGCCCAGGCCGGAGGAAGTCAGCAGGTCGCCGACCTTGACGTCGGCGTTGCCCGGCAGGTAGGGCAGCGACAGGGTCTGGCCGTCGCCGCGGCCCAGCGCCACCGTCTGCAGCCCGGTGCGGGTGACCTGCACCGGTATGCCGTGCTCCGGGTCGGTGATCAGCAGGGCGATGGCGGTGGTCGGATTGACCGCGATGACCTGGCCCATGATGCCGTCGGCATCGACCACCGCCTGGCCGCGGTAGACGCCGTCGCGCTCGCCCTTGCCCAGCAGCACCTGGTGGCGGTAGGCGTTGCCGCTGACCGCCAGCACCTCGGCGATCAGCACGCGCGACTGCAGGCTGGAGGCCGCCGACAGCAGCTCGCGGATGCGCTGGTTTTCGGCTTCCAGCGCGGCCATGCGCTGCAGCCGGCCTGCCAGCTCGAGCTGGCGGTTTTTCAGCTCACGGTTCTCGGCCAGCAGGTGCTCGCGGCTGTCGAGGTGCTGGCCGAGCTGCACGGTGGCGTGCGGCAGCGAGGTGACCCACAGCAGCGGGCGCAGCGCCACCGAAGCCCACTCGCGGATCGGGCGGAAGCGCTCGCCGCGGCTGTCGGCGACCATCAGGCCGATCGACAGGATGACGAAGAGCAGGTATTCCAGCCCAAGCCCTGGGCCGCGCGGGAACAGCGGTTTGCGTGCAGCGTTGCTGAGAGTGTTCAAGTCCCGTCAGATCGAGCAAAAAAGCTTCCCCGCCCGAAGGCGCCGCGGCTGCGGCAAAGCATAGGATGTGGCGCGGCGCTGTACAACCGGGAACCGGCAATCGGCAGCCGCGAATCGCACGGGGACGGGACTTTTGACGATTCCCGCTTCCCCCGGTCCGGCAGCTAGTCCATCAGGTAGATGTCGCCCTTGCGGTCGAGCATTTCCAGCAGCATGCCGCCGCCGCGCGCCACGCAGGTCAGCGGGTCGTCGGCGATGATCACCGGCAGGCCGGTTTCCTCCGAGATCAGCTTGTCGAGGTCGCGCAGCAGGGCGCCGCCGCCGGTGAGCACGATGCCGCGCTCGGCGACGTCGGAGCCGAGCTCCGGCGGGGTGCGCTCCAGCGCCTGCTTGACCGCCTTGACGATGCCCGCCAGCGGCTCCTGCAGCGAGTCCAGGATCTCGTTGGAGTTCATGGTGAAGTTGCGCGGCACGCCGGCCGCCAGGTGGCGCCCGACGACGTCGATTTCCTGCACTTCCGGGCCCGGGAAAGCGGTGCCGATCTCCTGCTTGATGCGCTCGGCGGTGGCTTCGCCGATCAGCATGTTGTACTGGCGCCGCACGTAGCTGACGATGGCTTCGTCGAACTTGTCGCCGCCGATGCGCACGCTCTCGGCGTAGACGATGCCGTTGAGCGAGATCACCGCCACTTCCGAGGTGCCGCCGCCGATGTCCACCACCATCGAGCCGCGCGCCTCGGAAATCGGGATGCCGGCGCCCAGCGCGGCGGCGATCGGCTCCTCGATCACGTAGACGCGGCGCGCGCCGGCGTTTTCCACCGACTCGCGGATGGCGCGCCGCTCCACCTGGGTGGAGCCGTAGGGCACGCACACCACCACCCGCGTCATCGGCCGCATGACGCGGCCTTTCTGCACTTTGCGGATGAAGTGCTGCAGCATTTTTTCCGTCACCGTGTAGTCGGCGATGACGCCGTCGCGCAGCGGGCGGATGGTGGAGATGTTGGTCGGCGTGCGGCCCAGCATGCGCTTGGCGTCGAGGCCGACGGCCTCGATCTTCTTGCTGCCGCGCGAATCCAGGCGGATGGCGACCACCGAGGGCTCGTTCAGCACGATGCCTTCGTCACGCACGTAGACGAGCGTGTTGGCGGTGCCGAGGTCGATGGAGAGGTCGTTGACGAACAGGCGGCGGACGGCGTCGAACATCGGGTCTGGAGGGCTGGTGAATCTCGAGTGATTGGGGGACCGAAAAGCGCCCGGCTCGTGCTGCCGGAACCGGCCGGCGCCTCAGGTGCGGTGACCAGGGCGACGGTGCCGCAGGCGAGTCGAAAGAGCAATATGGTTTATCATTCGATCATACCCGATTTTGTTGATTTGATGACTGCTGCCGCGGCTTTTTTCGCCGCCCCGGGCGCCGCGCCCGCATGCGCGTCCCCGCTTTTCGCCGAGGATCGGACCGCAACCGCGCGCTTTCCATGAAACTGAGCCCCGAACAAGTCAAGCAGGTCGCCCACCTGGCGCGCCTGGAAATCCGCCCCGAGCAGCTCGGGCACTACGCCGCGCAGCTGTCCAGCATCCTGGAGATGGTGAGCCAGCTGGCGGCCGCGCGCACCGACGCGGTCGAGCCGATGGCGCACCCGCTGGACATGGTGCAGCGCCTGCGGCCGGACGCCGTCACCGAGGAAGACCGCCGGGCCGACTTCCAAGCGATCGCGCCGGCGGTCGAAAACGGGCTGTACCTGGTGCCCAAAGTCATCGAATGACAACCGGGAACGGGCCGTTGGCCGGGCTTTTGCGACGGTCCGCCGCCGGTTCACGATTCCCACGCCAAATCAATGCATAACCTATCCATCAAAGAGCTGTCCGAAGGGCTGAAGGCGAAGCGCTTCAGCAGCCGCGAGTTGACCCAGCACCACCTGGACCGCATCGCCCGCCACGACTGGGCGCTGAACAGCTTCATCACCGTCACGCCGGAACGCGCTATGGCCCAGGCCGCCGCCGCCGATGCGCAGCTGGCGGCCGGCGCCGGCGGGCCGCTGACCGGCATCCCGCTGGCGCAGAAGGACATCTTCTGCACGCGCGGGGTCAAGACCAGTTGCGGCTCGAAGATGCTGGACCGCTTCGTGGCGCCGTACGACGCCACCATCGTTGAAAAGCTCGACGCCGCCGGCATGGTCATGCTGGGCAAGGCCAACATGGACGAGTTCGCCATGGGCTCGTCCAACGAGACCTCCTGGCACGGCGCGGTGCGCAACCCCTGGAATCCCGGGCGCGTGCCCGGCGGCTCCTCCGGCGGCTCGGCCGCCGCGGTGGCGGCGGGCTTGGCGCCGGCGGCCACCGCCACCGACACCGGCGGCTCGATCCGCCAGCCGGCCGCGCTGACCAACCTGACCGGCATCAAGCCAACCTACGGGCGGGTGTCGCGCTACGGCATGATCGCCTTCGCCTCGAGCCTGGACCAGGCCGGCGTGCTGGCGCGCAGCGCGCAGGACGCCGCCTATGTGCTGCAGGCGATGGCCGGCTTCGACCCGCGCGACTCCACCAGCGTCGACTGCCCGGTGGACGACTACCCGGCGGCGCTGGACAAGCCGCTGCGCGGCCTGCGCATCGGGCTGCCGGACGAGTTCTTCGCCGAAGGCCTGGAGCCGGGCGTGCGCAGCTGCGTGGAAGGCGCCATCAAGAAGCTGTGGGAGCTGGGCGCGGAGTTCGAGAACGTATCGCTGCCGAACATGCCGCTGTCGGTGCCGACCTATTACGTGGTGGCGCCGGCGGAGGCCTCCAGCAACCTGGCGCGCTTCGACGGCGTGCGCTACGGCCACCGCGCCGACAACGCCGCTTCGCTGGAAGAGCTGTACAAGCGCAGCCGCGGCGAGGGCTTCGGCGCCGAAGTGCAGCGCCGCATCATGATCGGCACCTACGTGCTGTCGCACGGCTACTACGACGCCTACTACCTGAAGGCGCAGAAAGTGCGGCGGCTGATCTACGACGACTTCAAGCGTGCCTTCGCCAGCGTGGACCTGGTGCTGGGGCCGACCGCGCAGAACGTGGCCTTCAGGCTCGGCGACAAGGGCGACGACCCGGTGGCGATGTACCTGAACGACATCTACACCATCGCCGCCAACCTCGCCGGCATCCCGGCGCTGTCGATGCCCTGCGGCTTCCACGACGGCCTGCCGGTGGGTGTGCAGCTGATGGGCAATTTCTTCGACGAGGCGCGCATGCTCAACGTCGCCCACCAGTACCAGCAGGCGACGGACTGGCACAAGCGCCGTCCGCCCGGTTTCGAGTAATGTCCGTGAATACGATGGAATGGGAAGCGGTCATCGGCCTGGAAGTGCACTGCCAGCTGCTGACCAGGTCGAAGATCTTCTCCGGCGCGCCCACCGCCTACGGCGCGGCGCCGAACACCCAGGCCTGCGCGGTCGACCTCGGCCTGCCCGGCGTGCTGCCGGTGTTGAACGGCGAGGCGCTGCGCATGGCGGTGAGCTTTGGGCTGGCGGTCGGCGCGCAGATCGCGCCGCGCTGCGTGTTCGCGCGCAAGCATTATTTTTACCCCGACCTGCCCAAGGGCTACCAGATCTCGCAGTACGAGCTGCCGATCGTCGCCAAGGGACGGCTGGACATCGTGTTGGACGACGGCAGCGCCAAGACCGTCGGCATCACCCGCGCGCACATGGAAGAGGACGCCGGCAAGTCGCTGCACGAGAGCTTCCACGGTCAGACCGGCATCGACCTGAACCGCGCCGGCACGCCGCTGATCGAAATCGTCTCCGAGCCGGACATCCGCTCGGCGGCCGAAGCGGTGGCCTACCTCAAGAAGCTGCACCAGCTGGTGGTGTACCTGGGCATCTGCGACGGCAACATGCAGGAAGGCAGCTTCCGCTGCGACGCCAACGTGTCGGTGCGGCGCAAGGGCGAGGCCCGGTTCGGCACGCGCACCGAGACCAAGAACGTCAACTCGTTCCGCTACGTCGAGAAGGCGATCGACTACGAGATCCAGCGCCAGATCGAAGTGATCGAGGCCGGCGGCAGGATCGTCCAGGAAACGCGCCTGTTCAACCCGGACACCGGCCAGACGCGGGCCATGCGCAGCAAGGAAGACGCCAACGACTACCGCTATTTCCCGGACCCGGACCTGCTGCCCATCGTCTGCAGCGCCGAGTACATCGAGGAAATCCGCAAGGCGCTGCCGGAGCTGCCCGAGGCCAAGAAGGCGCGCTTCGAGGCCGCGTTTGGGCTGTCCGCCTACGACGCCGGCGTGCTCACCGGCGAACGGCCGCTGGCGGACTACTTCGAGGCGGTGGTGAAGGCATCGGGTGCGGAGGCCAAGCTGTGCGCCAACTGGGTCATCACCGACCTGTTGGGCGCGCTCAACAAGCTGGGCAAGGACATCGGCGGCTCGCCGGTTTCCGCGCAGGCGCTGGGCGGGCTGCTGGGCCGCATCGCCGACAAGACCATCTCCGGCAAGATCGCCAAGGAAGTGTTCGAGGCGATGGTCGCCGGCGAGGGCGACGCCGACGCGATCATCAAGGCCAAGGGGCTGGTGCAGATCACCGACGAGCCGGCCATCGTCGCGGTCATCGACCAGGTGATGCAGGCCAACCCCGAGCAGCTCAAGGGCTACCGCTCCGGCAAGGACAAGCTGTTCGGCTTCTTCGTCGGGCAGGTGATGAAGGCGAGCCAGGGCAAGGCCAATCCCGACGCGGTGAACCGCCTGCTCAAGGAAAAGCTGGCGCCGCCCGGTTGAGGCCGTTCCCCCGATGAACCGGCTGACCGGCTTCATGTTCGAAAACCACGTCGCCCACGGCGCGCTGGTGGAACTGACCGCGGGCGTGGACGAAATGATCGGCCAGCGCGACTACGGCGGCGACGTGCGCCGGCTGCTCGGCGAGGCGATGGCGGCCATGCCGCTGCTGGCCACCCACCTGCGCTTCGAAGGCCGCATCAACCTGCAGTTCCAGAGCAGCGGGCCGCTCAAGCTGCTGGTGGCGCAGATCGACCACCACCTCAGCCTGCGCGCCATGGCCAAGGCTCCCGCCGCCCTGGCAGGCGGCTTCGCCGAGCTGCTGGCTGGCGGCGTGCTGGCGCTGATGCTGGAGCCGAACAACGTGCCCGGCGGCCCGCAGCGCCAGGCGACCCAGGCGCTGGTGCCGATCCAGGGCGACAGCCTGGCGCAGGCGCTGGAAGCTTATTTCGAGCAGTCCGAGCAGCTGCCGACCGTGATCCGCATCGGCACCGGGGCCGGGCGCCTGTGCGGCTTCATCCTGCAGCGCCTGCCGCTGCAGCACGCGCAGGCCAGCCAGGAGGATTGGCACCGGCTGCAGGCGCTGGCGGGGACCCTGCACGGCGCCGAGCTGCTGCGCGAGCCGGCGCAGGTGCTGCTGGCGCGCGTGTTCGGCGGCGAGGCGCTGCGCGTGTTCGAGCCGCGCGAAGTGGCGGTGAGCTGCCGCTGCTCGCGCGCCGGCATCTCGCGCCTGCTGCTGGCGCTGGGACGCGAGGAGGTCGACTCGATCCTGGCCGAGCAGGGGCGCGTGGAGGTGACCTGCGAATTCTGCGGCCGCCGCTACGAGTATCGCGGCGCCGAAGCGACCGAGCTGTTCGCAGCGGCCGGCAGCACTCCCCCGCAAACCAGGCATTAGGCCGGGGCTGCACCGCGGTCGCATTGGTCCGGCCGGCGCGATATCGTTGCCGCCAAGCCGGCGCCGCGGCGCCGCATCAGGGACTCGAGGGGCAATGAACACGCAGACGACGCCGGCGCCCGCCGCCGTACCCGAGGTCAGCATCGTCATTCCGGTGTACAACGAGCGCGAGGCGCTGGGGCACCTGTTCGCCGTGCTGCTGCCGATCCTGCGGACCGCGGCGCGCAGCTTCGAAATCGTCGCCGTCAACGACGGCAGCGCAGACGACACCTTGCAGCGCCTGCTGCAGGCGCAAAGCGGCCTGCCGCAGCTGCGCATCGTCGACCTGTCGCGCAACTTCGGCAAGGAGGCGGCGCTCACCGCCGGCCTGGCGCATTGCCGCGGGGCCTGCGCCATCGTGATCGACGCCGACCTGCAGGACCCGCCGGAACTGATCGCACAGATGCTGGAGAAGTGGCGCGAAGGCTACGAGACCGTGGTGGCAGTGCACGCAGGGCGCGCCGCCGACAGCTGGCTGCGGCGCACCTTCAGCGGCTGGTTCTACGGCCTGCTCAACGCCGTGTCGCACATCTCGATGGTGCCCAACGCCGGCGATTTCCGCCTGCTGGACCGCGCCGCGATCGACGCGTTCCTGGCCTTGCCCGAGCGCACCCGGTTCAACAAGGGCCTGTTCGCCTGGATCGGCTTCCGCCAGTACCTGATCGAGCACGAGCGGCCGCCGCGCGCCGCCGGCGCCAGCAAGTTCAATTACCGGCGCCTGTTCGGCCTGGCGATCGAGGGCATCACCTCGTTCAGCTCGGTGCCGCTGCGCCTGTCCACCTACCTGGGCCTGCTGGTGGCAGGGCTGTCGTTCGCCTACGGCGCGTACATCGTCCTGCGCACGGCGCTGTACGGCTCCGACGTGCCCGGCTACGCCTCGCTGTTTGTGGCGGTGGTGTTTTTCGGCGGCATCAACCTGCTCAGCATCGGCATCCTCGGCGAGTACGTCGGCCGCGTGTTCCTGGAATCCAAGCAGCGGCCG
>JADHNH010000052.1 GCA_016779605.1 Nevskia sp.
ATGGCCGCCGCCGCCAGCGCGGCGCCGATCAGCGGCAGGAACAGCCCGCCCCTCTTTTTGGCCGGCGCCGGTGCTGCCGCGGCGGGCGCGTCGTCGTCGACTGTGGATTTGGCGGGGCTGGCCATCTGCTTCTCCGGCTTGGGACGCCGGGGGCCGAGCAAGCCGCATGCCACGCCCGGCGGCCTGGTGAATCCTGGGCGGCAACGGCCGCCAAGGCGTGCGACGACGGGTTTTTGACTGCGCCGCCCGCATCGGCGCCGCCGGAATTGCGTCGCCTCCGCCGCGCGTCGCCTCAGGCAAAATCGTCGAGCAGGCGCAGCCGGAGCAGGCGGCTACGCGGCGCCGCCGCTCCCGCCGCCGCCTCGCCTTCGGCGGCGGCCGAATCGCCGGCGGAGCCGGACAGGCGCGCATCGCGCGGCAACCGCCCGACCTGTGCCTGCAGCAGGCTCACGCCGTCGGCACCCAGCAGCGCGCGCAGTTGCGGCAGCCCGGCGGCGAGCGCCTCGCGTGCCTGCGGCTGCGCGGCGCGAAACTGCACCGTGGCCGCGCCGGCATCGACGCTGATCTGTACCTGGATGCAGCCGAGGTCCTGCGGATGCAGGTCCAGGCGGACCTCGTGCACGGCACCGTCGAGTTGCCACTGCACCTGGTCGGCCAGTGCCTGCGGCCATTGCGGACTTTCCAACGACAGGCTCGCCGCCGGCCGCGGCGCCGCAACGGCCGCCGCCGACGAAGCGCCGGCCACGTCGGGTGCTTTCATGGCGGCCGCCGCAAAAGCGGCAAATCCTTGCGGCAGTGCAGCGCCGGCCGCGGGCTGCGCGTGCGCCGGCGCAGGTCCATTGATGCCGTCATCGACCGCGGAAAGCCTTGGTGGCCCGGCGGCCCGAGTGCGGCCGGCGCCTGCCTCGTCGCCGGCAGGATCGGCCATGCCGTCGCCGGCTGCGCCGGCGCGCGCGTCGGCTTCAACCGCGCCGTTACCCGCTCCTGACACCCGGCGGCCGCATGTCGTCCCGCCATGAGTGCATCCGGCGGCGGCCGGCGCCATGGCGGCGGCGGAAGCTTGCGCCCGCTGTTGCGTCCAACCTTCCGCCGCGAGGTGTTCCCGCGCAGGGGCGGCGGCAAGCGGACTGCCCGCCGCTGCCGCCGAGGCCGCCAGCGCGGAGGCGATCAGGGCCAGCATGCCGCTGCCGTCGCCGGCCACCGGCGCCTGCAGGGCTTTGCGGTCGGGCGCGGTGCCCTGTGCAGGCGGCGGCGCGGCGGCAGTCCCGGCGTCGCCCCCGGCGATGCCGCCATCCGGCGCAACGGCAACCCGGAACGGCTGTGCCTGCGCCGCCGTCGCAGCCTTGGCCTGCGGGCGCGGCGCGGGCGCAGCGATCGCGCTGGACGCTGCGGGGTTCATCCAGCGCGCGAGGAAGTGTTCACGCCCTAGCCCGGCTGGCTGGAGAAGCGCTGCCGCAACGCGAACTCGTCCAGCTCGCGCTGCACCTTGCGTTCGGCGCTGCGCTGCTCGGCGGTTTCGCCGCGCTCGATCAGGCGGTCCAGCACGTTGGTATCGCAGCGCTTGCGCAGCCACTGGTCGCGGGCGGCCTCGAAACGTGCGCGCGCTTCGACCACCGCGCCGGCCTGCCAGCGCAGGGCCTCGGCCAGCTGGCGCAGGAAGGCGTCGCGATTCGACATCAGCGTGGGCACGGCGGCCGCTCCGCTGGCGCTGCCGCCGTATTCCTGCAGGTAGCGCTCCATTTCGCGCAGCTGGGCCTCGCGCTGGGCCAGCACGCGCTGGCTCTCGGCGAAGCGCTTGGCGGCTTCGTCCTCGCGGTCCTGGGCGATCCGGCGCACCGGATCGAGTCGCTGGCTCAAGCTGGTCTTGGCATTCATCGTCTGGGGTCTTCGGGTAACAGGGCTGCCAGCGCGGCAAGGCTGGACGGGAAATCGGCCGCTTCCTGCCGGTCCTGGCGCAGGAACGCTTCGATCCGCGGCCATAGCGCCAGCGCCGCGTCGACGTTGGCGTCGCTGCCTTTCTGGTAGGCGCCGATCGAGATCAGGTCGCGGTTGCGCTGGTAGGCGGAGATCAGCTGGCGGAACCGCCGCACCAGCTGCCGCTGCGGCGGCGCGGTGATCTCGTTGGCGACGCGCGAGATCGAGGCCTCGACGTCGATGGCCGGGTAGATGCCGGACTCGGCGATGCCGCGCGACAGCACCACGTGGCCGTCGAGGATGCCGCGGGCGGTGTCGGCAATCGGATCCGCCGGATCGTCGCCCTCGGTCAGCACCGTGTAGATGGCGGTGATCGAGCCGGCGCCGGCCATGCCGTTGCCGGCGCGCTCGACCAGGCGCGGCAGCTGCGCGAACACCGACGGGGTGTAGCCGCGCGTGGTCGGCGGCTCGCCCACCGCCAGGCCGATCTCGCGCTGCGCCTGGGCGACGCGGGTGAGCGAGTCCATCAGCAGCAGCACCTGCTTGCCCTGGTCGCGGAAACTCTCGGCGATGGTAGTGGCCAGCCAGGCGCCGCGCAGGCGCAGCAGCGGCGCACGGTCCGCCGGCGTGGCCACCACCACCGCGCGCGTGAGCCCTTCGGCGCCCAGGCTGTGGTCGATGAAATCGCGCACCTCGCGGCCGCGCTCGCCGACCAGGCCGACCACGATCACGTCGGCGGCGGTGAAGCGCGTCATCATGCCCAGCAGCGTGCTCTTGCCCACGCCGGTGCCGGCGAACAGGCCCAGCCTTTGCCCACGGCCGACGGTGAGCAGCGCGTTGATGGCGCGCACGCCGACGTCCAGCGGCTGGGCGATCGGGGCACGCTGCATCGGATTGATCGGTGCGGAGGCCGGCGGCCGGCGGGCGCAGCGCAGCGGGCCGCGCCCGTCGATCGGTTCGCCCTGGCCGTCGAGCACCCGCCCCAGCAGGCCCTCGCCGACCGGGATGGCGGCGGCGTGTGGCAGCGGCACGACGCGCGCGTTGGGCAGCAGCCCGGTCATTTCGCCGACCGGCATGAGGAACACGCGGTCGCCGGAAAAGCCCACCACCTCGGCTTCGGTCGCCGAGTCCTCGCCGGACAGCACGCGGCAGCGCGAGCCGATCTGCGCCTGCACGCCGACCGCTTCCAGGGTCAGGCCGACGACGCGCTTGAGCAGGCCTTGCGGCACCACCGCCGGGCCGCGCTCGGCGCGCGGCGCGAGCTCGCGCAGCCGCTGTGCCAGCGGGGCGTTGCGGCCGGGGCCGAACGGGTTCACGCGCCGTCTCCGGCGCCGGCCAGCAGGGCCTGCGCGATGCCGGCGGCGCGGGTTTCGATGGTGGCGTCGACCCAGCCGGTCTCACCGCAGATGCGGCAGTCGCCGCGCCCCAGCACGGCGTCGGGAACGATCCGCCAGGCGCCGACTTCCGCCGGCGGCACCAGCGAATCCTTCAGCAGGCGCGCGTCTTCTGGATGCAGGTGCACGCGCACTTCGCGCGGCACCGCCACCAGCGCGGCGATCGCCTTGTTGACGATGGCGCCGACTCGCGCCGGGTCGGTGGCAAGCTCGTGCAGCGCCAGCCGGCGGCCGATCTGCAGGGCCAGCGCGGTAAGCGCACCCTCCACTTCCGCGTCCAGCGCCGCCAGCGGCTGCGCCATGTGATCCATCAGCGCCGCCAGGCGCAGCGCCTGCGCGCGCGCCTCGGCGACGCCGGCGGCCAGGCCCTCGGAACGCCCGCGGGCAAAGCCTTCCTCGTAGGCAGCAGCTTCGATCGCCTCCAGCTGCGCGGCGGTCGGCGGCTCCGGCGCCCTGGCGGCGGCGACGCCGAACACCGGCGCCTGCCAGCGCTGCACGGCCGGCAAGGGCTCCGCGGCGGTGGCTTCAGACAAAGTCGTCGCCCTTGCCGCCAAGCATGATCTCGCCGGCGTCGGCCAGGCGGCGCGCGGTGGTCAGGATGTTCTTCTGCGCGGCCTCGACGTCGGCCACCCGCACCGGGCCCTTGGCGTCCATGTCCTCGACCAGCATTTCGGCGGCGCGCTTGGACATGTTCTTGAGGAACTTGTCGCGCACCGCCGGGTCGGCGCCCTTCAGGGCCAGGCACAGCACGTCGCCGCCGGCGTCGCGCAGCAGCGTCTGGATGGCGCGGTCGTCCATGTCGGCGAGGTCGTCGAACACGAACATGAGGTCCTGGATGCGGGTGCCCAGGTCCGAGTCGATGTCGGAGATCGCGCCGATGATCTGGCCTTCCATCGCCGACTCCATCAGGTTCAGGATGTTGGCGGCGACCTTGATCCCGCCGACGCTCGAGGACTTCAGGTTGCTGCCACCGGCGAACTGCTTCTCCATGATCTCGTCGAGCTCGCGCAGCGCCGCCGGCTGGATGCCGTCGAGGCGGGCGATGCGCATCAGCACGTCGCTGCGCATGCGCTCGGGCAGGTGCGGCAGCACGGTGGCCGCCTGGTCCGGGTCGAGGTAGGCCAGCACGATGGCGACGATCTGCGGATGCTCGTTGCGCACCAGGTCCGCCACCGCGCGCGTCTCCATCCACTTCAGCGCCTCCAGGCCCTTGGAGTTGCGCCCCAGCAGGATGCGGTCGATCAGGCCGCTGGCCTTGTCCTCGCCCAGCGCGTTGATCAGCACGCGGCGCACGTAGTCGTCGGCGCCGACGCCCAGCGAGGTCTGGTTGCCGAGCTCGTCGACGAAGCGCTCGACCACGGCGTTGGCGCGCTCGCGCGAGACGTTCGACAGCGAGGCCATCGCCTGGCCGACCTTCTGCACATCCTTGGCGCCCAGGTGCTTGAGCACCTGCGCGGCCTCGTTCTCGCCCAGCGACATCAGCAGGATCGCCGCGCGCTCGGGCCCCGAGATCTTTTCGGGGCCCTGGCCGTTGCCGTTGGCGCCTTCAGCCATCGTCGCCGATCCAGGTTTTCACCAGCTGCGCAACGCGCTTGGGGTCCTGCGAAACGGCGGTGCGCGCGGCCGTGAGCTTCTGCTCGTAAGGCAGGGCCATCACTTCGCCGGCGGCGCCGTTGAGCGACACGCGGTCGTCGCCGATGGCGGAGGCCGGCAAGGCGCCGCCGCCGGCGAGCGCCGCCGCGGCGGGCCGCGGCGTGCCGAGCAGGTTGCGCAGCAGCGGCCGCAGCACCGCGAAGATCAGCACCAGGACGATCAGCGAGCCCAGCACCTGGCGCGCGATGTCGCGCAATTCCGGGCGCTGCCACAGCGGCAGCGGCGCGATCGCCGGCGCCTCCGTGGCGGCGAACTGGGCGTTCTGCACGGACACGGTGTCGCCGCGCCCGGCGTCGAAGCCGACCGCCTCCCTGACCAGCGACTCGACCTTGGCCATCTCGTCCTTGGACAAGGGCACCATCGTCACCTTGCCGGTCTTGGCGTCGCGTTGCGGCAGGTTGTCGACCAGCACCGCCACCGACAGCCGGCGCAGCCGGCCCACCGACTGCCGGGTATGGCTCAGGGTGCGGTCCAGCTCGTAGTTGCGCGTGCTCGACTTGCTGTCGGAAAGCGTGTTGTCCGGCAGCGCGCCGGGCACGGACGGTGCCGGCTGCGTCGCCGCCGCACCGGCGGCGGACGGCGTCTTGGCCGCCGCCGGCGCACTGCCCTGCGCCGGGGCCGCGGCCGCGGGCTGGTTGCTGAGCGAGCCGGGCACGCCCTGGGCGGCATTGTTCGGACCGCGCGTCAGGTCCTCGCTGCTCTGTTCGCTGCGCACCGCCGCGCCATCCGGCTTGTAGGATTCGCGCGCTTCCTCGGTGACGGAGAAATCCAGGTCCGCGGCCACCTGCGCGCTGACCCGGCCGGGGCCCAGCATCGGCGTCAGCAGGTCCTCGATGCGGCGCACGTAGTCGGCCTCCTGGCGGCGCGTCTGCTCGAACTGCTGCACGCTCTGCGTCATGTCGCTGTTCGGATCGGCCTGCGTCAGCAGGTGGCCGTACTGGTCGATGACGGTGACTGCGCCGGCGTCGAGGTTGGGCACGCTGGAGGCGACGATATGCACGATCGAGGAAACCTGGCCGGGCTCGAGCTGGCGGCCCGGATACAGTTCCACCAGCACCGAGGCGCTGGCCGCATCCTGGCGGCGCACGAACGGCGAAGCCTTGGGCAGCGCCAGGTGCACGCGCGCCGCCTTCACCGGCTGCAGGCTGCTGACGGTGCGCGCGAGCTCGGTTTCCAGGGCGAGCTGGTAGCGCGCGTTCTCGATGAACTGGCTGGTGCCGAGGCCCTGGTCCTGCTGGATCATCTCGAAGCCCATCGCGGTGCCGCGCGGCAGGCCCTGCCCGGCCAGGCGCATGCGCGCTTCGTAGACCTTGTCGCCCGGTACCAGCACCGCGCCGGTGCCGGCGTCCACGCGCAGCGGCATGCCGCCGGCGCGCAGCGCGTCGGCCACCTCCGATGCGTCCTTTTCGGCCAATCCGGGGAACACCGGCACGTAGGCCGGCTGCTGGGTCCAGGAGAACAGCGCCACGCCGGTGGCCACCGCCAGGGCCAGGCCCACCAGCAGCGCCAGCTGGCGCACCGCCGGCAGGTCCTTGAGGCCGCGCAGGCTGGCCAGCTGCGGATTGATGGGCGTGCCGGCGACCGCTTCGGGAACTTGGGCCATGACTTATCGGTTCCGGATCAAACGGGCATGTTCATGATTTCCTGGTACGCGCTGACCAGGCGATTGCGGACTTCCACCATGCCGCGAAACGACACCTGCGCCTTGCTCGTGGCGAGCATGACGCTGGACAGGTCCGTGTTCGGATCGCCGAGCTCGAACGCCCGCTGCTGACGCGCGGCGTCGCCCTGCGCGCCGTTGACGCGGTCGATGGAATCCTTCAGCAGGCTGCCGAAGCCATCGGCGGGCGCCGCAGCGGACGCCGCCGAGGCGCCGTGCACCGGCGCCGACGCCTGTGCGCTCAGTGCGCGGATTTGCGCCAGCACGCTGTTGACGTTGATTTCGTTCATCGACTTGCCTGCGGCAGGTATTACGACCGGGCTGGGAGCAAGTCCTGTGCCCGCGCCGGCACCCGGAAAATCCGCCGCGACGACGCAAAACCGGCGCGCTCCGTCGTGCCGGCCATGTCGGGAATCCGCCGCGCCGCCGGGGCGATGTCGCCGGCGCAGAGCAGTCTCCGCAATGGCAGGAAGAAATGGGCGGCGATCAACAGCGAAGCACCCGGCCGCGCGCGGCGCGGCCGGGTGCTGGGGAAAAGCTCAGGCGGTCAGGCGGAAAGCGTTTCGCGTTCGATCACGACTTCGCGGTGCAGGCCGTACTTGCGCAGCTTCTCGACCAGCGTCGTGCGGCGCATGTCGAGCAGCTTGGCGGCATGCGCGACGACGCCGCCGGCGCGTTCCAGAGCCTGGCGGATCAGGCTGACCTCGATCGCTTCGATGTGATCCTTCAGGTTCAATCCGTCGGTCGGCAATTGCGAGGGCTGCGCCGCACCCGCCAGCGGACCGGCGGCCGCCACCGGCAAGGGTGCCGCCTCGAACACCGCCGGCACCGGCATTACTGCGCCGCCCAAGGCGCCGCGGTAGCGCGAAGGCAGGTCCGCAGCGGTCACCTCGGCATGCGGATACAGCACCGCCAGGCGCTCGACCAGGTTGGACAGCTCGCGCACATTGCCGGGCCAGTGATACGCGCGCAGCGCATGCACCGCTTCGGCCGAGATGCCGACCTTGCCGTGGCCGTCGCGGTCCAGTGAAGCCAGCAGGTCCGTGATCAGCAGCGGCAGGTCTTCAAGCCGCTCGCGCAGCGGCGGCATTTCGACGGGGAACACGTTGAGGCGGTAATACAGGTCTTCGCGGAACATGCCCTTGACGATCGCATCCTCGAGGTTGCGGTGGGTCGCGGCGATGATGCGCACGTCGCAATGCACGCTGCGGCTGGAGCCGACCCGCTCGTAGGTGCGCTCCTGCAGAACGCGCAGGATCTTGACCTGCATGTGCAGGCTCATGTCGCCGATTTCGTCCAGGAACAGGGTGCCGCCGTCGGCCATCTCGAAGCGGCCGCGGCGCGCGGTGATGGCCCCGGTGAAGGCGCCCTTCTCGTGGCCGAACAGTTCGCTTTCCAGCAGCTCCGACGGGATCGCACCGCAGTTGACGGCCACGAACGGGCGGTTGCGCCGGCCCGATTGCTCGTGGATGGCGCGGGCCGCGACTTCCTTGCCGGTGCCGGACTCGCCGGTGATCAGCACGGTGCTGTCGTGCGGCGCCACCTGCTCGAGCATGCGCCGCACACGGCGGATCGCCACCGAGTTGCCGGTGGGGCCGATGCTCGGCGCGGCCGGCTCGCGCTGCGCCTGCAGCATGCCGGCGCGCCGCAGCAGGTCGTTCAAGGCTGCGTACTTCACCGGGTGGTCGATGGCGAAGCAGGCGCTGCGGTCCAGCCCGAAGGACTCGATGAGCCGTTCCTGCAGGCGCGGCGAAGCCAGCACCGGGGGATGGTAGGCGTCGCGGCGCAGCCAGCCGAGGAAGCGGGTCAGCGCCTCCCAGTCGTCTTCGCGGCCCAGCATCACCGCCACCCATTCCTTCTGTCGTCGCTCGGCGAGGTCCAGTTCGGCGGTCGAGGTGACGACCACCGGCTGGTAATCGATGAATCGCAGGATCGCGGCCAGCGTTTCCGCCCGCGCCGCATCCGCATCCACCACCAATACCCGACACTCAGACATGGTTACCCCCGCGTTTTGATTCGGCGGCCGCCGGACCGGATCCCGCGGCCCGCCTCGCGCCTTGGCGCTCTTTGCCGGTATAGGTCCGCCAATTCTGCGCTGCCACCGGCATTTTTAATATTGCATAAAGATGCATTTACATTTCATTGACGCCGGTCATCACACCCGCGTTGCCGGCAACACATTGCCCCACTGCGAACGCATTGTTCATGCCCGCGCAGCCGCGGCGGCTGCGGCCGGCATCCGCGACGAGGCCGGCGCGATTTTCATCGACTCGCGGTACTTGGCAACCGTGCGGCGCGCCACCCGCACGCCGCCGCGTGCCAGCAGCGCGGCGATCGCCCCGTCGCACAGCGGCGCCACGCGGCTTTCGCCGTCGATGATGCGGCGGATCATCGCGCGAACCGCCGTGCCCGAGGTTTCGCCCTCGGCCTTGGCGATCTGGCTGGGGAAGAACGCCTTCATCGGGTACATGCCCCAGGGCGTCAGCACGAACTTGTTGGAAACCACGCGGCACACGGTGGATTCGTGCATGCCGATCTGCTGGGCGATCTCGCGCAGGGTCAGCGGCGCCATGCCCTCCTCGCCCTGCCGCAGGAAGTTGCCCTGGTGCGAGAAGATCGCGCGGGCGGTCTTGAGCAGGGTCTCGTGGCGCATCTGCAGGCCATGCACCAGCCAGCGCGCCTCCTGCAGCTGCTCGCGCATGCCGCGATGCGCCGCGCGGCCCGCCAGCAGGCGCTCGTACAGGGAATTCACCCGCACCCGCGGCAGGGTGGCGGCGTTGAGCTCGACCTTCCAGGCGTTGCCGCTGCCGCTGACCAGCACGTCGGGATGCACGGCATCGGCCGATGCGCCTAGCCCGGCGCCGGGACGCGGGTCCAGCGAGCGGATCAGCGCCAGGGCGGTGCGGCCGGTGCGCGCATCGATGCCGGCCGCGGCGAAGGCGGCCGGCGCATCTTCGCCCAGCCGCGCCAGGGCGGTGCCGACCAGCAGGCGCGCCGCGTCCAGGGCAGGCGTCGCCGCCGGCAGCTCGGCCAGTTGCAGCAGCAGGCACTCGCGCAGGTCGCGGGCGCCGAAACCGGCGGGCTCGACACCCTGCACCAGCCGCAGCGCCGCCTCCAGCGCGGCGAGGCTGGCATTCCATGCCGCCGGCAACTCGGCCAGGATTTCCTCAAGCGGCTGTTCCAGATAGCCGTTGTCGTCGATCCGTTCGATCAGCGCCACCACCAGCCGCGCCTGCACCGGGTCGCGCACCGTCAGGCCGAGTTGCTGCAGGGCCCGCATGCGTGCGTCGGCGCTGGCCGGCGCGGCGGTGCGCGCCTCGATCGGATCGCCGTCCTCGAACGGTTCGCCGCCCGACCAGGATTCCGCGCTGCTCCAGTCGAAATCCGCTTCGACGCGGTCGCCGGCGGCGGGATCGCAGCCGCTCACCGGCGCTTCGGTTTCCGCGGCTTCGGCGCAGACCGCTGCCGCCGGCTCGGAGGCGATTGCTTCGGCGTCGGCCGCGGCGTCGGCTTCGTCCGCCTCCGGCTCCTCGAGCATGACGTTGGTTTCCATCGCCTGATGGACTTCCTGCTGGAGTTCCAGAGCCGATAACTGCAGCAAACGAATCGATTGCAGCAGCTGCGGCGTCATCACCTGCTGCTGGCTTGCATGCAATTTCAGCTTCGGGTTCATCTCGTACCTCTGCATCACCGGCGGCGACGGTTTGCCGGTCTGTCGTGTACCCATATTTTGGCAATTGGTTCCCGACACCAATAGGAGATTTCCTTAATCGATGTAAGATAATTTCTTACATTCGTCAAAACGCCACCGTCGCCAGCCCGCTCGTCGCGCGAGGACAACCGCTAGTCGGTCAAATGCAGTCCGACGCGCACTGCGTAATGCGTCAAGGCATTGGTGCCGTGCAGGCCTAGGGCCTGCATCAGGCGGGCACGGTGCGTTTCCACGGTCTTGGGCGAAACGCCCATGAGCGCGGCGATCTCCTTGGTCGATTTGCCGCGCCCGATCAGGCGCAGCACTTCGCGCTGGCGGCGCGAGAGCACCGCGCTGGATTCCGGCCGCGTGCTGCGGCGCGGCTCCAGTGCGCGCAACGACACGCTCGGGCTCAGGTAGACCTGGCCCTTGCCGACTGCGCGCAAGGCAAGCTCGATCTCCACCGCCTCGCTGGACTTGGCCAGGAATCCCACTGCGCCGGCCTTGAGTGCGTTGCGCACGTTGGCCGAATCCGTGCTCGCCGTCAAAAACATGACTGCGACCTTCGGATAATGTCGCCTGATTTGCTGGGCGACTTCGAAGCCGCTGACGTCCGGCAGCACGACCTCGCAGAACACCAGGTCCGGCCGGCTCTTGACCACCTGCTCGAGCAGGCCTTTGCCGGTGTCGCTTTCGCCGATCACCTCGGCGCCGTCGACCGCCTCGATCAGGTGCCGCAGCCCGGCCCGGAACAAGGTATGTGGATCCGCCAGAACGACTCGCACGCGCAGCCCTTCTCCAGTGGTGGACGCCGGCGGCGCCATGGCCCCATGCGGCGGTTGCGGATTTGGCTCGAAGCGGTCACCTGCGTTTCAGCCAGGGCCGCGGCCGCCGGTAACGCGCGCGCGGCCGGGTAATCGGGCGACCATCGCCGCGGCAATTATATCCACGCCGACTCAGGCCCGGCGCGATGGATTCCGCGTCTCGGCCACCTCGCGGCGGTGATGCGCGAACACGTGCCGCTCCAGCGCGGATTGGCCGGCCTCCGAAGCACCTTCGAACTCCGCGCTGACCTCCGCTTGCGTGACGGCGACGATGCGCGCGGGCCAGTGCAGCGGCTGCGGCAGGGTCTCCTTCAAGTAGATCTCCACCAGGCCAAGATCGCCGACCTTCGGCAGCGGCTCTACCGCGTGCCAGGACACCCCGCGCCAGGACAGGCGCAGCGGCACCCGCTCGGGCCGCGGCTGCTGCTGGCGCAGCACGCTTCCGAGCAGATCGATCAGCAGGTTCAGCTTCTGGTGGATGCGCAGCAGTTCCAGCTCGGTGGCACTGGGCTCGTCGCTGAGCTTGGGGCTGTCCTCGATCAGCCCTACGGCACCGAGCAGGCGCGTATTGGCCTCGTCCAGCCGCTCGGCGGCGGCGCCGGTGGGGAGCGCCGTCAACGGGATCCAGCGCAGCGGCAACTCGCCGCGGTAGCTCAGCGCTTCGTCTGGGTTCGGTGCTTCGGTCGGCATGGCGGCGCGGGTCGCGGGCTCAAGGGAGCCTAATACCGATCAGCCGGCAAAGCCAGCAGCCACGGTGTACATGCCGAAGGCATCGAGGCGGCGCAGCGTCCGGCTCAGGCGGCCGGCGCGATCGCGTCCCAGCCGGCCTTGATCGTGCGCATCAGCGCCATCACTTCCTTGATCGTGTCGACGTCGTCGGCCAGCTTGGCGTGCACCAGGCGCCGCATCATGTAGTCGTACAGCGCATCCAGGCGCCTAGCGATGTCGCCGCCGGCTTCGAAGTTCAGCACGCTGCGCAGGTGCTCCAGGATCGCCATGGTGGAATCGATCCCGCGCAGCTTGTTGTGCACGTTGCCGAAGGCGACGCCCGAATGCGCCAGCGCCAGGCGCTCCATCGCGCCGTCGTAGAGCATGGCGATGAGGCGGTGCGGCGAGGCGTCGTCGGCCAATGTGCCGACGCTGGATTCACGGTACTGACGCAGTGCGGAAGTGTAGGCGGCCATGGCTCGGGATGCTGGTGACGACTGCCCTTACAATCGGCCTTGTCACCGGAAACTTGAGCCTTTTCGAAGTTTTCCCAACTGGGCGCGGCAGCGATTTCGCGGCGCTGCGCTCAACCGCCAGACGATGTGTTGGAGTTGGTCGCCCGCGGCGCGTAGAGCTGGGTCAGCAGGCTGGATGTGTTCTTGTAGGCCGCCACCGCCGAGTCCATGGCGTTGAATTCCTGGTTGTACATCGCGGTGAGCTGCGCCGACTGCGAGTTCAGGGCCGTCAGCTGGTTGGTCATGGCGTCGAGCTGGCTCTGCAGGGCGCCGGTCTTGCTGTCGATCACCCTCGATGTGCCGGCGAAACTGCTGATCAAGGTGTCGAACTGCTTGCCGACGCCGTCGGTACCGGAGAACAGGTTCTGCACCGCGCCCGGATTCTGCTGCAGCGCGTTGTTCAGGGTCGTGCTGTTGAGCGTCATGGTGCCGTCGGTCGTGCTGAAGCTGATGCCGATCTGCGACAGCGTGCTGAATGCATTGGCCGAAGCCGGGCCGAGGCTGCTGCCGGCGATCGACTCCATCTGCTGCATCAGGCTGGCGATGCCGACGTCCCCTTGCAGCGGTCCCGCCGAGCCTGCCGTGGTGGTCGAGCCGCTGGTGGTGCCGGGCGTATAGGCGGTGTCGCTGGCGATCAGCGACAGCGCGGTGTTGTAGGCGGTGACGAAAGACTGCACCGCGTTGGCTGCGGACTGCGTGTTGGCGCTGACCGTGAGGGTCTGCGTGGTGCCCGTCGCGGACGCGCCGGCGAGGTTGAGCGTGACGCCGGTCAGCACGTTGGAAACGATGTTGCTGGAGCTCTTGAACGACAGGCCGGCGATGGTGCCGGTGGCGTCGCTGGCATCCTGCACAGAAGTGAAGCCGATCGGGGCGGAGGCGTCCACCGACACCGCGTTGGCGGTGCCGGACTGCGTGGCCGACAGCAGCAGGTAGGCGCCGTCGGTGGCGTTGACGATGGTCGCCGACACGCCGCTGTTGGCGGAGGCGCCGTTGATGGCGCTGGCCAAGCCGGACAAGGTGTCGTTGCTGCTGTCCAGCGTCACGCTGAAGGTCTTGCCGCCGGCCGTGATCGAGTACGGCCCGGTGCCGACCGCGGCGCTGGCGCTGCTGAACACCGACGACTTGATCGTATTGGCCTGCGCCAGCGTCTGCACCTGCACCTGGTAGCTGCCGGCCACTGCGCCGCTGCCGGCGGATGCGGTGAACACGGTACTGCTGCTCGACTGCGCGGTGAGCTGGCTCAAGGCACCGCCGGTGGCGATGGAATCGGTGACGCTCTGCAGGCTCGACAGCGCCGACTTGAGCGTGCCCAGCGCCGACAGGGTCGCCTGGTCCGCCGTCTGCCTCGACTGGATCAGGGTCTGTTGCGGCTGGATCTCCGCGCTGACCAGCGAGGACACCAGCGAGGCGATGTTCAGGCCGGAACCCAGTCCCTGGGACGTCAC
Source organism: Nevskia sp. (assembly GCA_016779605.1). Lineage (GTDB taxonomy): Bacteria > Pseudomonadota > Gammaproteobacteria > Nevskiales > Nevskiaceae > Nevskia. Next base: position 13,805 of record JADHNH010000052.1, read on the forward strand.
GAGTCCGGTCGCGTTGGAACCGATGGTGGACAGGCTGGTGGTCATCGCATGCTCCGGAGTCGTGCGGCTAGGCTTGTTTGTCGAGCAGCTGCGCCTGCAGCTTCTCCAGGCTTTGCGCGATGGCGAGGGCCTCTTCGCCGGGGATCTGCATCAACACCTGTTCGTTCTGCGTGTCGATGACCGAGATCACCAGCTGGTGCGTCAGCTTGTCGACCTGGAAGCGCAGGCTGGTCTGCAGGTCCTGCGCGTGCTGGTTGAGCGCGCTGGACACCGCCTGCAGGTCGGGGGGCGGCGCAGCGGCGGCCGGCGGCGCCTGCACGGCGGGCGCGACGATGGGCGCAGCCGCCTCCTGCTGCGCGGAAACGGCGGCGGCCGCCGGATTGACCGGCAGGCTTGCCGCGCCGATGACGCCGATGGTATCGGTCATGGAACCGCACCCCGCTTAACCCATGCCGCTTACGGATCCCGCAAACGGCCAAAACCCCGTGCCGGCGCGGCCGCCGGCACGGGGTGAAGCACCAGCCTTGCCGCTTACAGATGCTGCAGCAGCGACAGGATCTGCTGCGGCTGCGAGTTGGCCTGGCCCAGCACCGCCACGCCGGCCTGCTGCAGCACCGAGGAACGGGTTTCGGCCGCCGTTGCCGCGGCGAAGTCCGTGTCCTGGATCGTGCTGCGGGCGGCGGTCAGGTTCTGCGACGTGCTCTGCAGGTTGGCCACCGCCGACTGGAAGCGGTTCTGGTACGCGCCCAGCGTGCCGTTGGTGGTGTTGATGGTGGACAGCGCGGCATCCAGGCTGGTCAGCGCGGTGGTCGCGCCGTTGGCCGTGGAGATGTCGAGGTTGGCCAGCGACACGCCGGACAGGCCCGCATTGGTGCTGGCGGCGAAGCCCAGCGCCGTGGCGGTGGCGCCCGAGGTGGTCATCGCCGAGCTGTTGGACGAGCTCAGCGTCACCTGCGAGTAGGCGCTGCCGGCGGTCGGGCCGCCGATGTCGCCGGCGCCGAATGCCGCGCCCGCGCCGCCGGTCTTGGCGTACGAGGTGGTAATGGTGCGGCCATCGACCGCGGTCAGCGAGATCTCGCCGGAGCCGTTGTCGGCCGCGGTGACGCCGGTGGCGGCGCTGATGTTGTTGATCGCCGAGATCGCGTTGTTCTCGTTGGTGGTGGCATTGGCCGTCAGCGTCACGCCCGCGGTGGTGACGCCGTTGATCGTGATGGTGCCGATGGCGCCGTCGTTGGCGGCGGTATGGGTGGCCGCGGCCGCGCCGGCAACCGTGGTCTGCGAGGCGCTCGCGGTCACGCCGGTGATGCCGGCATTGTTGATCGCGTTGGCCAGCGACTGGCCGTCGGCGGCGATGTTGCTGCCCTGGTAGATGTCCTTGCCGTTGATCACGAGCTGGCCGGCGCCGGTGACGGTGGTGGCCGCCGCGACGGTGCCGGTGGACTGCGCCAGGTAGCTCTGGCCCAGGGTGGCGATGCGCGCGCTGGTGATCGAGGCGACGGTGATGGTGTCGCCCTTGTTGGCGCCGACCTGGAACTGCTGGGACTGGAACGAGCCGTCGAGCAGCTTGACGCCGTTGAACGAGGCGCCCGAAGCGACTCGGTCGACTTCCTGCAGCAGCTGCTGGGCTTCGTTGTTCAGCGACTGCCGGTCGGATGCGCTGTTGGTGGCGTTGGCCGATTCCACCGCCAGCTCGCGCACGCGCTGCAGGTTGTTGGTGATTTCGGCCAGGGAGCCCTGCGCGGTCTGCGCCAGCGACACCGCGTTGTTGGTGTTCTGGATGGCGGTGGTGGACCCGTTGACCTGGGCGGTCATGCGCTGGGAGATGGCGTAGCCGGCGGCGTCGTCGGCGGCGCTGTTGATGCGCAGGCCCGACGCCAGCTGCTGCGTCGCCTTGGCGAGCTGCGACTGCGTCGTCGACAGGTAGTTCTGCGTCGACAGCGACGACAGGTTGGTATTGACAATAAGACTCACGGATAGGCTCCTTTAACGGTTGAACTCGGCAAGTTCGGTTCGGTTACCGGCCGGCAATCCGGTCGGATCGCATCGGCGTTACCCTGATCGGGAGTGACTGCCTGTGCTGATTCGATTAGCGGAGCAGCCCGGCAAATCTTTAGTGGGGGTGTTGCGCGCCCGACGAACGGTCGGAACCGAACGACCCTCGGCTACTTGATGTAGTTGAACAGGCTCAATCCTTGAATCTGCACGTAGCTCTGCTCCGCCGCCTGCAGCGTCGTCTGAGCCCGGCTGAACTCCGTGGTAGCGGCGGCGTAGTCGAGATCCTGCAGGCCGGACAGCGTGGACTTGAGCTGGGTGGTGCGCGCCTGCAGCTGCGAAGTGACGTTGGAAACCGCCTGCTCGCGTGAGCCCACCCCGGCCAGCACCGAGTTGATGTGGTCCTGCGCCGCGCCGAGCGCGCCGAGGGCGTCGTAGAACACGGTCTGGTTCTGCGCGCGCGCGGCCGCGGTGCTGCCCGGGTTGGCCACCACGTTGATCAGGTTCTGCACGGTGGTGAACACGCTCTGCGCCTTGCTCGGGCCGACGCTGAAGCTGTCGCCGTCGGCCGGCGTCCCGGTCAAGCTCACCGACAGGCCGCGGAACTGGATCGCGTTGCCGTCCGCGTAGGCGCCGGAGGCAATGACGTTGCTGCCGCTGTCGAGCACCTGGTACTGGCCGCCGCTGAACCTGATCGTGTAGGCGCCGCCGTCCCATTGCGCCGGGTTGCCGAGTTGCGCCGTGCCGACGCTCGCGGTGCCGGTGTTGGTTAAGGCCGCGGCCACCGAGATGCTGCCGTCGCCGGAGCGGCCCTGCATGAAAACGGAGTCCCCCGGATCGCCGGCGGCAATCTCGCTGGTCGGCCCTACCGGGATCATGCGCAGGCCGCTGTTGCCGGAATAGGTTACGCCGGCCGCGGTTTGCGCAAAAGGCGCGCTGCCGTCGGCGGTGCCGCCGAACAGGTAGCGGCCGCCGGCATCCTGCAAATTGGCTTGCTGCACCAGCGAGTCGAGCTGTTGCTGCATCTGCCGCGCGATGGCCTGGCGGTCGGTGGCGCCGAGCGTGCCGTTGTTGGCTTGCAGCGCCAGCGACTGCACCTGCCCCAGCAGGCTGTTGACGTTGGACAGCGTGCTGTCCTCCAGCGCGAGGCTGGACTGCAGCGTCGCGGCGTTGGACTGCCATCGCGCGGTATCTGCGATCGACTGGTTGACGCCGAGGATCTGCCCGGCGGCGACCGGGTCGTCGGCCGCGGTCTGCACGCGCAGGCCGCTGGACATCTGCGCCTGCACCGTGCTCAGGGCGGTCTGGTTGCGGTCGATCGTATCGACCGCCTGCTGGTAGAACGTCGAACTGGCGACGCGCATCATGGCTGGCTCCTGGCCCGGGACCGGTCTAGCCGTGCAAGGCCGTCAGCAGCGACTGGAACAGCGAATTGGAAGTGGAAATCACCTGCGCGGCGGCCTGGTAAGCCTGCTGGAAGCGCATCATGTCGGACGCCTCCTCGTCGAGGTTTACGCCGGAAACCGAATCGCGCTGCGCCTGGTCCTGGTTGCGGATCGCGGTCTGCGCACTGAGCTGCGTCTGTGCGGTCTGCGCCTGCGCGCCGGTCTGCGCAACCAGCGCTGCGTTGGCCGTGGCCAGCGTATCGGCGCCCCGGTTCAACAGCTTGAGCCCGGCCAGCGCCGCCAGCGCCTGCGCATTGCTGTTGTCGCCGCTGGTGGCGCCCGCCGGGCTCAGCGTGAAGCTGTCGCCGGCCGCCGGCGTGCCGGCGATCTGCAGCTGCACGCCGTTCACGCTGATAGTGCCGCCGGACGTATAGGCGTAGCTGCCGGCGCCGTTGATGCTATAGGTCGTCGCGCTGGTGAACTGGATGGTGGCCGGCGCCAGCAGGCTGGGGTTGGCCGGGTCGATCACCTGCACCGGACCGATGCTCGCGCTGCCGGTATTGCCGGCGCCCGCGGCCGTCTGCAGCGGCGCGGCGGCGGCGATCCGCATCGGATCGTTGGTCGCCAGAGCCAGGGTGCCTGCGGCAAAATGGGTCGGTTGCAGCAGGAACTTGTCGCCCGCCGCAGGCGCGCCGGAGACGACCAGGCTCAGGCCGCCGCCGGTCAATGGGTTGGCCGCGGTGCCCTGGCCGGAGAGCGCAACGCTGGCGCCGGTATCCTGCGCCACCAGGCTCCAGCCGGTGCCGTCGTACTTGAGCACATCGTCGGAGCTGCCGAGCTGGCCGGTATCGGCGACCGTCGCCGCCACCGCGGCGCCGCCGGCGTTGGCGCCGGCGGCGGTCACCTGCACCGCGGGCGCGGTGAACAGGTTGCCGCCGAGCTGGCCGTACTGATCCATGCCCTTGGCGTTCTGCGCGTTGACCGCGGAAGCCAGCGCCAACGCCAGCCGGCCGACCTGGTTGATCGCCGGGTCGACCACCTCGCGACGCGCGTCGAGCATGCCGCCGATGCTGCCGCCGGACACCTGCCGGGTCACCACCGAGCGCGTGTTGCCGCCGCTGCTCAGCACGAGATCCTGGCCCTGGCCGAACGCATCCGGCTGCACTGACAACGCGTTGGCGCTGCCGCCCAGCACCAGCGACTGGCCGTTGGCGATGAAGACATTGGCCGAGCCGTCGGCGTTGATGGTGGCAGACACGCCGATGTCGCTGCCGATGTTGCGCAGCAGCTGGTCGCGCTGGTCCAGCAGGTCGTTGGGCGCCTGGCCGTTGCCCTGCGCGGTAGCCTGGGCGATTCGCGTGTTCAGCTGCGCCAGCTGCGTGGCATAGCCGTTGACCTGGCTTACCGCGGCGGACAGGCCGGAATCGATCTGGCCGTTGATGGCATTCAGCTGCTGCTGGACGTTGTTGAAGCCGCTCGCCAGCGCCTGCGCCGCGCCCAGCACGGCCTGCCGGGAAGCCGACGACGACGGGTTCGAGCCCAGGCCGTTGACCGCGTCGAAAAAGCCCTGGAGCGGCTGGGCGAGCCCGGCGTTGTTGCCCGACAGCAGGCCGTCGGCCTGCGCGGCAAAACCCTGGAAGGTGCTGATACGGTTGTAGCTGCTGTCGTCGCCGACCAGCTGCGTCTGCATGAAGCCGTCGGACAGCCGCTGCACGCCCTGCACCTGCACGCCCGCGCCGAGCGTGCCGTTGGGCAGCGTGACGCCGGGCACGTTCTGCAGGTCCACGCGCTGGCGCGAGTAGCCCGGCGTGTTGGCGTTGGCGATGTTCTGGCTGACCGTGTCGAGCGCGGCCCGGTAAGCCACCAGCGCGGAACTGCCGATGCTCAGCATGTCGCTCATGCGGCCGGCCTCAGGCGGTCACAGTGGAGCCGGCGCCGTAAGCGCCGGACAACTGCGCACTGTAGGCGACCTGCTCCAGCTTGCGCGCATACTGCGGATCGGTGGCATAACCGGCACGTTGCAGGCCTTGCGCAAAGCCGCGCACGTCCCCTGCGCGGAGTGCATCGGCATAGCGCGGATTATTCTTGAGCAGCTTTACATAGTCGTCGAACGCCGCGCCGAGCGAGTGGTAGCTGCGGAAATTCGCCGGGCCGGTGCTCCAGGTGCCGCCGGCGAATTCGCTGGTCTGCTTGGCCACCGCCGCGCCGGCATAGCCGGCCTGGGCCTTGATCCCGAACAGGTTGAGCGCCTGGCTGCCGTCGGTGTTGTGGGCCATGTGCTGGCCCCAGCCGGTCTCCAGGGCCGCCTGCGCGATCAGCGCGCGGGCCGGCACGCCGAGTTCCGCGGCCGCTTTTTCGGCATGCGGGCGCACCGCGTCGACGAACTCCTGCACCGAGGCCGGGCGCCAGTGCGCGCCGCCGGACGCCTGCCCTGCCGCATAGGCAGCGGCCGCGCCGGCGTGCACGGCGGTCGCTGCAGGAGAGGACTGGCCGGCCACCGGGGCGGAAACATCGGCGGAGTTCCTGCCGCCGAGCTGGCGCACCAGCATGTCGGCCAGGCCCAGGCCGTGGCCGGACGCCATCTGCATGGCGAGCTGCTGGTCGAACATATCTTTGTAGAACTCGCCCTGCTGGCCGGTCAGGTCGTCGCCGAACTGCGTCTGGTGCGCCTGCTTGAGCATCATCTGGGTGAACAGGGCCTCGAATTGCTGCGCGGCCTGGCGCAGCGCCTTCGGGTCGTTGCGCTGGGCGGCCGCGCGCAGTCCGGCGTACTGGCTGAAATCGGTCGCCGACAGCGGCGTGTCGGCGGAGGGAGGCGGCAGGCTCATGGCTCAGATCACGATCAGCTCGGCGCGCAGCGCGCCGGCCTCGCGCAATGCTTCGAGGATCGCCACGAGGTCGCCGGGAGCGGCGCCGACCTGGTTGATCGCACGCACGATGTCTTCGAGATCGATGCCGGCGTCGAACACGAAGGCATGGGCGGTGCTCTCGTTGATTTCGATCGACGAAGTCGGCACCACCTGGGTCGTACCCTGGGAGAAGGCCCCCGGCTGGCTCACGCGCGGCCGCTCGGTCACCGTCACCGACAGGTGTCCGTGCGCCACCGCCGCCGGCGTGACCTGCACGCGGTTGCTGATCACCACCGTACCGGTGCGGGAATTGACGATGACCCGCGCCGGCGCGTCGCCGGGATTGACCTCAATGCTCTCGAGCGAGGCCAGGAATTCGACGCGGTCGTTCGGCTCGGCCGGCGCCTTCACTGCCACGGTGACCGCATCCACCGCGCGCGCCACCGGTGCCTTGAGCGAGGCGTTGATCGCCTCGGCGGTGCGCGCCGCCGTGGTGAAATCCGGCGTGTGCAGGTTCAGCAGCAGGTCGCCGCCGGTGGCGAAGTCGTTGGGCACTTCCCGTTCCACGCTGCCGCCGTTAGGAATGCGGCCGACGCTGGGGATATTGACCGACACGCGCGAGCCGTCCTTGCCGGAAATGCCCAGCCCGCCGACCACGATGTTGCCCTGGGCGAGCACGTAGACCTGGCCGTCGGCGCCCTTGAGCGGCGTCATCAGCAGGGTGCCGCCGCGCAGGCTGCCGGCGTTGCCGATGGAAGAGACGGTGACGTCGATGGTCTGGCCGACCTTGGCGAATGGCCGCAGTTCGGCGTGCACCGCCACGGCGGCGACGTTCTTCAGCTGCGGGTTGCTGCCGGCCGGGATGGTGACACCGAGCTGGCGCAGCATGCTTTCCAGGCTCTGGATGGTGAACGGCGCCTGCGTGGTCTGGTCGCCGGTACCGTCGAGGCCCACCACCAGGCCGTAGCCGATCAGGTGGTTGCTGCGCACGCCTTCGACGTCCGCCAGGTCCTTGACGCGTTCGGCGTAGGCCGAGTGCACGCAGAACAGCAGCGTGGCGACGAGCGCGGCGATCAGGAAAATGCGGTCGAAGGTCGAGGTCGGCATGGCGCGTGCCCTGTCAGAACGGCATCCACGGCGAGTTGAAGAAGCGTGTCAGCCAGCCCTGGGCGTTGGCATCGGCCAGTTGGCCGCGGCCGGTGTAGGAGATGCGCGCATTGGCCACGCGGTCGGAGGTGACGCTGTTGTCGGTGGCGATGTCGGCCGGGCGGATCACGCCTTCCAGGCGCACGAACTCCGAGCCCTGGTTGATCGAGATCTGCTTTTCGCCGCGCACCAGCAGGTTGCCGTTGGACAGGCGCTGCACCACCGCCACCGTGATGCTGCCGGACAGCGAGTTGCTCTGCGCGCTGTCGCCCTTGCCGGTGAACGCGCGGGCACTGGAAATGCTGGAGTTGGTGTGGACCGTCCTGCCGAACACGCCGATGTTGCCCAGCGTATCGTTGTCGGCCTTGCTGGTGGCGGTGGAAGCGGACTTCTGCGCGCTGGTGGACTCCACCAGCTGGATCGTCAGCAGGTCGCCGACGTTGCGCGCCTTGGCGTCCTCGAACAGCGACAGGCCTTCGCCAGGCGCGCCGATCGCCCCGGCGTGCGGCGGCGCCGGCTGCGGCAGCACCGGCAATGGCGGCGGCGGCGGCTCGGTGCGGGCTTCGATTTCGTTGCAGCCGGCCAGCGCGAGCAATGCGCACAGCACCGGCACGATCGTAACGATACGCATGGCGCTTACAGGTTTTGCGTGACGAACTGCAGCATCTGGTCGGTGGTTGAAATCGCCTTCGAGTTCATTTCGTAAGCGCGCTGCGTCTCGATCATGTTGACCATCTCTTCCACGACGTTGACGTTGGAGGCTTCCAGCGAGCCCTGCACCAGGCTGCCCAGGCCGTTCAGGCCGGGCGTCCCGGTCTGCGGCGAGCCGCTGGCCTGCGTTTCGGCGTAGAGGTTGTCGCCGTGCGATTCCAGGCCCGCCGGGTTGATGAAGTCGGCGATGGTCAGCGTACCGACCTGCTGCGGCGCGGTCTGGCCGGCCACGGTCACGCTGACGATGCCATCGCCGGAGATGGTGACGCTCTGCGCACCCTGCGGAATGGTCACGCCGGGCTGCAGCAGGTAGCCGTTGGCGTTGACCATCTGGCCCTGGTTGTTGACCTGGAAGCTGCCGTCGCGGGTGTAAGCCAGCGTGCCGTCGGGCATCTGGATCTGGAAGAAGCCGCGGCCGTTGATGGCAAGGTCGAAGCTGTTGCTGGTCTGCTGCATGTTGCCCTGCTGGAACAGCTTCTCGGTGGCGCCGATGCGTACGCCGGTGCCGAGCATCAGGCCCGACGGCGACTGCGTCTGCGTGCTGGTCTGCGCGCCGGCCTGTCCAAGGTTCTGGTACAGCAGGTCCTGGAACGTCGCGCGGCCGCGCTTGAAGCCGGTGGTGTTGACGTTGGCCAGATTGTTGGAAATCACCGCCATCTGCGTCTGCTGCGCATCCAGGCCGGTCTTGGCAACCCACAGTGCTGAATTCATCTTCGTTCCTTTGCGCCGGGAAAGTGGCGGGCGCTGCACCCTCCCTACAAGTCCTGTACCAACGGCGGGATTCGAGATTCGGGAATCGAGATTCGTGACAACAGCTCGTCGCGGCGCCAAATCCAGCGGCCGTTGCTTCTACGATTCCCCATTGCCCATTCCCGATTCCCGGCTTCAAATCACCCCATGCGCACGATCGACGAGGCGGCGCTGGCGTCGTCTTCGACGCTCTTCATGAGGCGCGTCTGCATGTCGAACTGGCGCGCCAGCTGGATCATCTTGATCATGCTGGCGGAGAGGTTGACGTTGGAGCTCTCCAGCGCGCCGGGTATCACCAGCTTGCCGGACGCCGGATCCAGGGTGACGCCCGGATTGGCGTGCATCAGCCCGTCGCCGCCGCGGGCGATCTGGCTCTGATCGGCGATCACCACGCGCAGGCGGCCGACGGTCGCCTGGGTATTGGCGGACTGTCCGGCCGGCACGATCGACACGGTGCCGTCCGCGCCGATCGTGATCGACGAGTAGGCCGGCACGGTGATCGGCCCGCCGTCGCCCAGCACCTGCAAGCCGCTGGGCGTCAGCAGCTGACCGTAGGCGTCCACGTGCAGGCTGCCGCCGCGCGTGTAGGCCTCCTTGCCATCCGGGCCCTGCACCGCCAGCCAGGCGCCGTTTTGCAGCGCCACGTCGAGCGGCTGGCCGGTCTGCGACAGCGAGCCCTGGGTGGAGTCCCAGCCCTGATCCAGCATCTGCACGTTGAAGCGCGACTGCAGCCCGGGGCCGTTGACCTGCACGGCCTGTGCGCCGACCAGCTCCGCGCGAAACCCGGTGGAGCTGGCGTTGGCCAGGTTGTTGTTGTTGGCCGCCATCTGGCGCAAGGCCTCGGTGGCGCCGGTCATGCTGACGTAAAGGGCTCGGTCCATGGGCGTTGCTCCGGAATGGCGGTTCTGGAATCGGAAATGGGGACGTGGGAATGCCTGCTTTTACGCTTCCCGAATCCCGATTCCCGTCTGCCGGCCTTATTGCAGATGCAGGATGGCCTGCAGGTTCTGGTCTTCGGTGGAAATCACCTGCGAGTTGGCCTGGTAGTTGCGCTGCGCCGACAGCATCTGCACCAGCTGCTGGGTGAGGTCGACGTTGCTGCTCTCCAGGGCACCGGACTGGACCACGCCGATGTCGCTGGTGCCGGCCGCGCCAGCCAGGGCGGTGCCGGAAGCCAGGGTCTGCGACCAGGTGGCGTTGCCGAGCTGCTGCAGGCCCTGCGGATTGGCGAAGTTCGCCATCGCCACCTGCCCGAGGGCGGCGGTCTGGCCGTTGGTGTAATTGGCCGTGACCACGCCGTTGGCGCCGATCGACACGCCGCTGAGCTGGCCGGTGGTATAGCCGTTCTGCGTCAGGCTGTTGACGGAGAAGGTGCTGCCGTACTCGGTGGCGGCACCCAAGTCGATCGTCATGTTCATGACCGCGGCACCGTTGGCGGGCGTGAAGGTCAGCGGTACCTGGCCGTTGGCCGGCGCGGTCAGGGTGCCGGCCGTGCCGAACGTCAGCGCGGTGCCGGTGCCCTGCTCGGCGCCGTCGACGACGGTATGCACGGTCCAGGATCCGGGTGCGGCACCGGCGACGAAATACAGGCCGGTGGTATGGGCGGCGCCGAGCGAGTCGTAGGTCGTCACCGAAGTCGTCTGGTTGTAGCTGGTCGAATCGGTCGGCGAGAACGTCGCCGTGGCCGGTGCCGAGGCGTTCGCCGGCAGGTTGATGCCGGCGCCGATGGTCGAGGTGGCCAGCGGCGGATTGGGTGCGGCGGAAATCTGCAGGTCGGTCAGGGTGCCGGTGCTGAAGGTGCTGGTGCCGGCCACCGGCGGGAACACCTGCAGGCGCTGGCCGGTGGCGCTGACCACGTAACCGTTGCTGTCGGTGGTGAAGGCGCCGTTGCGCGTGTACACCAGAGCGCCGTTTTCCTTCAGGGTGAAAAACCCCTGGCCGCTGATCGCCATGTCCAGCGGATTGCTGGTGTTGGTCACCGAGCCCTGGGAGAACTGCTGGGCGATCGTCTCCACGCCCACGCCGGTGCCGGTGGTGGTGGACTGCAGGTTGTACGCGGCGTTCTGGAAGAAGTCGCCGAACTCCGCGCGCGACTGCTTGAAGCCGGTCGTATCGGCGTTGGCGATGTTGTTGGAAATGGTGTTCAGGTCGGTCGAGGCCGCACTGATGCCGGAAAGTGCTATATCGAAAGACATCGGAGGCTCCTGTATCTTGAGGTCACATGATCTGGCGAACTTGGGAAAACGGGACTTCGCCAAGCCCTTGCAGGTTCAGCAGGAGGCCCTTGTTGGCATCCAGCGATACGCTTTGCACGACCGCGGCAACGTCGGTGGTGGCGGCCTGCGCGCTGCTGCCGCTGCCGACCTGCGCGCCGATGGTGTAGGTGCCGGCCGGCAGGGCGTTGCCGCTGCCGTCCTGGCCGTTCCAGGTGAAGGGCACGGTGCCGGCGGGCTGGACGCCGAGGTCCAGGGTGCCGACCACCGCACCTGCGGAATTCTTGATCTGCACGCTGACATCGCCGCTGGCGGGCACCTCCACCGCGCCGTACATGCCGGAGGACGTCAACTGCGCCGAGCTGCCCGGCACCAGCACGCCCTGGCCGACCAGCGCGGCCGCCTGCAGCGACTGGTTGGAACCGAGCTGCGAGGAGAGCTGCGAAAACGAGGAGTTCAGCTGGTCGATGCCGGCGACGGTGGAGAACTGCGCCACCTGGCTGAAGAACTCGGCGTTGTTGACCGGGTTGAGCGGATCCTGGTCCTGCAGCTGCGCGGTCATCAGCTGCAGGAAGTCCTGCACGTTGAGCGTGGTGCCGGCGGCACTGGTGGCGGCGGCGGCGGCATTGGCGCCGCTCGCGGCCGGCGCCGAGCCAGTCAGGCCGAGGCTTGCGTACAGGTTGGCGTTGCTGGAGCCGGAAGCGGCGTTGACGGTCATGTCGATCAGCTACCCAGGGTGAGTGTCTTGAGCGCCATTTCCTTGGCGGTGTTCATCACTTCGACGTTGTTCTGGTAGGAGCGCGAGGCGGAGATCATGTCCACCATCTGCTCCACCGGATTGATGCCGGAGGAGTAGACGAAGCCCTGCGCATCGGACATCGGGTTGCCGGGCTCGTAACGTTTCTCCGGCGTGCCCTGCGTCTCCACCACGCCGAGCACGCGCACGCCCGGCATCTGCTGGCCGGCGATCTCGGGCGCCGACTTGAATACCGGCATGTGCGCCTTGAACACGGCATTGGGGTCGGGCCCGGCGACATCGGCATTGGCCAGGTTGGAGGCGACCGTATTCAGGCGCAGGGACTGCGCGCTCAAGGCCGATCCGGCGATGTCGAAGATGCGGAACGAGGAATTCATTGCATGGCCCCTTATTGTCCGGTGATCGCGGTCAGCAGGGATTTGATGCTGCCGTTGACGAAGCTGAGGCTGGCCTGGTAATGCAACGCGGCGTCGGCGAACTTCGCCTGCTCCACCTGCTCATCGACCGTGTTGCCGTCGACCGTGGGCTGCAGGGGCACCCGGTAGGACAGCGGCAGGTCGCCGCCGGTGGATGGATTGGCTGCTGCGCCGAGGTGCCGCGCGTCGGTCGTACGCAGCGTGCCGGCGGCGGCATCGCCGGCGGCACCGGCCTGCGCGCCCGCCAGCACCTTGGCGAAATCGATATCGCGCGCCTTGTAATTCGGCGTGTCGCCGTTGGCGATGTTCGACGCCAGGACGGCCATGCGCTTTTGCTGCACGGCCAGGGCGTCGGCGTGAATGCCCAGCACGGAATCGAAAGTGGCCACGCGGTGCTCCCGCTTGCGGATGACTGCACGGGCTCCTACAAGGCGTGTGCCAGGGGTTCGGAAAACGAGTCGTCGCGGCAGCTGCTGCACGCTGCCGCGGCAGCTCAGCCCGGTCTACGCCGGACCAGGGACGCGCTGAACAAGTCCGTCCTCGACTTATTCAGATGGCGGCCGTCGAAAAGAATGATTTTCAATGGAATTCCATTTCAATGGCTTGTGCCGTTGAAGTTGAAATGGTTGGACCATCCGTGGCCCCAGCGGGAATCTCAGATTACTGTAATCAGAGCTTCCCTAGGCGGCGGCATTGCCGGCGGCTTCCTGCGAAGCCAGCTTTTCCAGGCGTTCCAGCACGGCGTGCGCCAGCTCGTCGGCGCCGAACTTGGCGATAAAGCGGTCCGCGCGCACGCGTTGCACCATCGCCTTGTTGAACACCCCGGAAAGCGAGGTGTGCAGCACCACGTAAAGATCTTTCAGGCGCTCGTCGCGCCGGATTTCCGTCGTCA
>JADHNH010000053.1 GCA_016779605.1 Nevskia sp.
TCTGGGGCAGTCATTTCGGGCCTCCTTGCCGAATCACCCACCAAGGGCCCATCGGCGAATCCTGGTGGGCCCGGTTGAACCACTCGTGGAACGTGGCGATGGCGCTCCAGACCCTTGCGCAGACCATGAACACGGGCATCAAGGGCAGGATCGCCAGGAAAGGGAGGTCCTGCCGCGGGCGCTCCGACAGCAGCGCGATGAACAGCAGGAACTGGAACAGGCACAGCAGCCCGTAAAAGCAGTAGACCAGCAGCATCAGGCCGACGAAGAACGCGGCCGGCTCGAACAGCAGGTAGTAGGCGAAGAAGCAGACCTGCAGGATCGGCAGGAACACCTGGAACAGCAGTCCGTACCACACCACGCCGAGGAAATTGCGCCAGCCGATCATCGGCGAGAACGCGTGCCAGTGCTTGCGGAAATAGATGTAGGAAAGATCGCCGTCCCAGCGCAGGCGCTGCTTGAAGAAGCCGGCGAAGCTCTCGGGCACCTCGGTATGCGCCACCGCGCCGGGCGCGAACACCATGCGCAGCCCCGGGTACCGGCGGATGTACTGCTTGACCCGCAAGGTCAGGTCCAGGTCCTCGCCGGTGCCGGTGTTCCAGCCGCCGACATGGTCGACGATCGACTTGCGATAGATCATGTAGGCGCCGGGCAGGTTGTTGATCAAGTTCCACTCGGCCAGGCCGACCTTGCCCAGGTAGATCGCCAGCATGTATTCCACCGCCTGCAGGCGCGTGGCGAGCGTGCGGCCGGCGTTGCGCACCCGCAGCGGGCCGGTTGCGCCGACCACGTTGGGATCGACGAAAGGCCGCACCGCCATGGCCACCATGTCGTTGTCGAACGAGGTGTCGGCATCCAGCGCCATGACGATCTCGCCGGTTGCGTAGAGCAGGCCGGTGTTGGTGGCCGACACCCGTCCGCCGCGCTGCGGCTTGGGAATGAAGCGCACCGAACGGCTGCGGCTGTTGCGGAAGCCGCCGACCAGCTGCGTGATCGCCTGGTAGGTGACGCGGTTGTGGACGGCGCCGTCGAGCACCAGGATCAGCTCAATGTGGCCCGGGTAGATCTGCTCCAGCAGCGAGCGCACCGAGTACTGCACATCGCGGCCCTCGGCATAGGCGTTGCAGATGCAGCTCACGCGCGGGTAATACGGCACTTCGGCCGGCGCTTCGGTGTGCTGCCGCCACAGGTAGTGCGCCAGTCCCAGCCAGGTCAGCACGTACAGCGGCATCTCCAGGAACAGCGCGAACGGCGTGAACTTGAGCACCAGCTGCTCGGCGCTGCCGCTGACCATGACCAGGAACACCCCCCAGCCGTCGGCAAGGGTCGAGGCCAGCGCCGAAAACAGGGTGTCCATGGCGCACTCAGCCCAGCGCCGGCGCGTGGCGGCGCCCGCCGCGCAGGCTCTGCTGCAGCTGCGCCAGCAGGGCGTTGCCGTCGCCGCGGTTCGCCACCGCGGCGGTGATCGGCAATTCCGCCAGGCGCCACTGCGGGCCGAGCCCCTGGTCCTGCATCGCCTGCGACGCCATCGCCTGCACCGCCTGGCGCATCCCGCCCAGGCGCTTGCGGTCGGCGTTGGCGAGCAGCACACGGATGGTTTCCAGGTCGGCGCGGGTCGCCACATCGGCGTCGGCCAGGGCTTCGCACAAGCGCTCGGCGCAGGCGTCGAGCAAGCGGGCGGCGCGGCCCGCGCCGAGGGCGGTGTCGAGCTGCGCCAGGTTGTCCAGCCGCAGTCCAAGCAGGGCGAAGCGGCCCGCCGCATTTTCGCGCGTCAGCCGCAGGGCCCATTCCAGGCTGTCGCCGAACGAGGCGCTGTCGACGTAGCGCGCCGGCCCGCCGGCGCCGCCGCGCGCGGCCGGCGCTCCACCCTGCGCGGCCAGGCAGCCCGCGCCGCTCAGGCGCCAGGAGTGGATCTTGCGCAGCCGCAGGGCCGGCGGCGCCTGGCTGCGCCCGCAGATGGCGCAGCGCGCGATCACCTCGCCTTCGACGAACACATGGTCGCAGGCGGCGCAGACCGAGGTCTCCAGCGGGCGGTCGTAGTCCGAGCCGATGTGGCGCAGCCGCGCACCGCATTTCGGGCAAATGCGCAGTTCGCGCTGCACGAAGCGCTCTTCCGGCGCGATCAGCCCGCAGG
The DNA here is from genome assembly GCA_016779605.1 of Nevskia sp. Taxonomy (GTDB): domain Bacteria; phylum Pseudomonadota; class Gammaproteobacteria; order Nevskiales; family Nevskiaceae; genus Nevskia. Next base: position 2,135 of record JADHNH010000053.1, read on the forward strand.
TGAAGCAGTGCAGCGCGGTGTGCGCGTCGATGTCGATACTGCGGCAGCCGGGGCAGACGTCGATGAAGCACAGGTGCGCACTGCCGCAATGGTCGCACTCGCGTTGCCGCTCGCGCAGCGCCACGCGCTCGATAAGGCCGGCCTTGTCGAGGCGCTGCAGCCACACGTCGGCGTCCGACTCGCTGTGGTCGAATGCTTCCAGGATCGGGAAGCGGTAGCGCCGCGGATGCCGCCAGTCGGCCACCGGCTCGAGCACGTAGCCGGGCCGCAGCCACATGTACTCCAGCAGCAGCGAATCCGGTCCGCGGTCGTCGTTGCGCCGCCGCATCGCCGCGGCGCGCGAGCGGCTCTGCTGCAGCCGCTCGAGCAGCGCCTGCGAATTTTCGGGCAGGGCGCCGTCAGCCAGCGGCTGCTCGGAGGCGCCGACGACGCCGTCGACAAACGCCAGCCGGGTGGCATGGTCCGGATCGCGCCGGATGGCGCGCAGCATGCGCCCGACGTACAGCTCGTCCTGGTCCTTGACGATGAACGCGCAGGGCTTGAGGCCGCTGCCGGCGAACTCGCGGTAGTCGGCCATGCGGTGCGCCGCGCTGCCGGCGACGACCGCGTGCGAGTTGGCCGGCCAGCTCTGCGAAAAAATCACGAATTCCTGCGAGGCGTTCACGTCCGTGTGCTCCTGGGTGCCCGAGCCCTCATGGCAAGCGCCGCGCCAGCCGGGCCGGACCCGGCGCGCCGCAAGGATCTGCCGGCCGCGGGCGGGCATCGCGGCGGCGCAGACCCGGCCGATGCGTGCGCAAACCGTCGGCAAACGACGACAGGGCGCTCCGTGGCGCGCCGCATTGCGGGGGCCGGCGGACGCAGCGGCGGCGTCGCAGAATGCAGACGGCAAGCCGCAACGGCGACCCGATTTCCTTTGGCCACAGCGCCTTAGGCATGTCGCCGGAAGACGACAGGGACGTTGCACGCGATCGGCGGTCAAACCGCCGAATCCCTGCAGATAGTCCTTCAGGAGCAGCGTCGTGACTTCCGCCGGCCAGGCCGTTCGTCCCACCGCGGCGCCCGCGCCTTTGGCGCGCAGCGCCGCGCTGTTCCTGGATTTCGACGGCACGCTGGCCGAGCTGGCGCCGAGTCCCGGCGAAGTGCGTGTGGGCGCCGACGTCATCGCCCTGGTCGGCGCGCTGCAGCGGCACCTCGACGGCGCGCTGGCGATCGTCACCGGGCGCCGCCTCGGCGACCTCGACCGCATGCTGGCACCGCTGCGCCTGCCCGGCGCGGGCCTGCATGGCGCCGAGCTGCGCTTTGCCGACGGTGCCGTCGCGGCGGCGCAGCCCACGGCCGGGGCCGCGCGGCTGGCCGGGCAACTGCGGCGCAGGTTCGGCGCGGATCCGCGCCTGCTGGTCGAGGACAAGGGTGCGGCGGTGGCGCTGCACTTCCGACGTGCGCCCGAGCGCGCCGACGAATGCCTGGCGGCGATGCGCGAGCTGGCCGCGGGCGGCGGCCTGGAGCTGATCGGCGGCAAGCAGGTGATCGAAGCGCGGCCGGCCGGCGCCGACAAGGGCCATGCGGTGCGCGAGCTGATCGCGCGCCAGCCGTTTCGCGGACGCGCGCCGGTGTTCGTCGGCGACGACGCCACCGACGAGGACGGCTTCGCGGCCGTTGCCGCGATGGGCGGTTACGGCGTCAAGGTCGGGGCCGGCGAGACACTTGCGGAATTCGGTTGTCCAAGCATTGCAGACATGCTGGCGTGGCTGTCGCGCAGCGTCGTGGAGTGAGTCACGGCCCGCAACCAGGGGCCGATGCCAAAGGAACGAGTGCTCATGGATGAGCGGTGTGGGATGCGGCCTGCGTCGCGGCGCCGGTGCGCGTTTGGACGGCCGCATGCGGCCGCCGGCACGGCGCCGGATCGCCGCCGATGAACCGGCTGGTGGCGGTTTCCAATCGCGTCGGTCCGGTGCGCGGCGCAGCGGCGGCCGGCGGGCTGGCCGTCGCGGTGGTCGAGGCCCTGCGCGATTGCGGCGGCCTCTGGTTCGGCTGGAGCGGCAAGACCCAGGTGCGCGAAGGCTCGGCGGTGCACCGCAAGACGGTGGACGGCGTCGAGCTGGCACAGATCGAGCTCGCCCGCGACGACTACGAGCACTACTACAACGGCTTCGCCAACCTGTGCCTGTGGCCGCTGCTGCATTTCCGCATCGACCTGACCCGCTTCAGTCCGCGCGACCTGGAGGCGTATCGGCGCGTCAACCGCCACTTCGCCGGCGCGCTGCGCCCCTTGCTCAGGCGCGGCGACCTGGTGTGGGTGCACGACTACCACCTGTTCCTGCTGGGCGCGGCGCTGCGCAAGCTCGGCACGCGCCACCGCATCGGATTTTTCCTGCACGTACCGTTTCCGCCGGCCGACCTGATGGTGACCCTGCCGTGCCACCAGGAAATCGTGGCGGCGATGTTCGACTACGACCTGGTCGGCTTCCAGACCGAGCCCGACCTGCAGCGCTTCGGCGACTACATCGAGCGCATCGCCGGCGGCCGCATGCGGCGCGGCCGCGCCTATGCCTACGGCCGTAGCGTGGTGGCGCGCGCCTTCCCGATCGGCATCGACGCGGCCGGCTTCAGCAGCCTGGCGCACTCGGCCGGCGCCGAACGCGAGTACCAGCGCGTACGCAGCGCGCTGGGCGGGCGCGAGCAGATCATCGGCGTGGACCGGCTGGACTACACCAAGGGCCTGCTGCGGCGCCTAGCCGCCTACGAGGCGCTGCTGGAACGCCACGCCGATGCGCGCACGCGCGTGGACTTCCTGCAGATCGCGCCGATCAGCCGCGGCGAGATCCGCGCCTATCGCGAGTTCAGGCGCGAGCTGGAGCTGGCGGCGGCCCAGATCAACGGCCGTTTCGCCGGGGTGGACTGGACGCCGGTGCGTTACCTCAACCGCGCACTGCCGCGCAGCACCCTCGCCGGCCTGTACCGCGCCAGCGGCATCGGCCTGGTCACGCCGATGCGCGACGGCATGAACCTGGTGGCCAAGGAATACGTCGCCGCACAGGAGCCGCAGGATCCCGGTGTGCTGGTGCTGTCGCGCTTTGCCGGCGCGGCGCAGCAGCTGCATGCGGCCTTGCTGGTCAATCCCTACGACACCGAGGAGATGACGCAGGCGCTGCAGGCGGCGCGCACCATGGGGGTGGAAGAGCGCCGCAACCGCCACGCCCAGCTGATGCAGGCGGTGGGCGCTTACGACGTGGCGCGCTGGCGCGAGGACTTCGTCGAGTGCCTGCGCGGCACGCGCGGCGGGCGCAGCGAGCCATGGCGGCAGCGTCCGCGGCCGGCGGCACGGCAGGCACCCGCGCGCACGCCGCCGCCCACCATCCTGCTGCGTTCCGGTCCGTCCGCAGGGGCGGCCGCGGCGGCCGAGCCGGGCCGGGCCGCCGCCGGCGCCAGGCTGCGCGCTCTCGGCGGGTGAAGCCGGTGCAAGGGCGGCGCCGCTGGCGGCACCGGCTCCGGCCGAAAACCATGGCCGGCCTGGTTGCGCTGGCCTGCGTGCTGGCGGCGTCGCCCCTGCTGGTCGGGCTGGCGCTGGCCGTATCCGAGCTGCAGCAGCTGACGCGGCACAGCGAGCTGCTGGTGCAGGAGGGTCTGGCGGTGGTGCGCCTGGGGTCGCAGCTGCGCGGCAACGTCGAGGATCTCGATCGCAGCGCCCGGCAGTACATCGCCCTGCGCGACCCCGCGCTGCTCGACGTGGTCGACCGCCGCTTCCTGGCCACCGCCCGGACGCTGCAGCTGCTGCAGGAGCTGGGCCTGGCGCCGCTGGCGCAGCCGTTGCAGCATGCGCGCACCGGCCTGGGCGCAGCCGCATCGGACTGGAGCGCGGGCCTGCAGCGCAACCGTTCGCTGGCGGCCGCCGCCGCGCGCGTGCACGACCTGGCGGCCGACGCCGACTCGATCCTGGCGTCGGGCCGCTCGGCGATCGACCAGCAGATCGTGGCGCTGCGGCTGGCCGGCGCGGCCGCGCGCCGCGTGATCCTGGTTTCGGCGATCGCCCTGCTGCCGCTGACCGCGCTGCTGGCGGTGCTGTCCTCGATCGCCGTCATGCGGCCGCTGCGCAAGCTCTCGCTGGCCATCGCCGAGCTGGGGCACGGCCGCCGCGGCGGAGCGGTCGCGATCGGCTTCCCGAGCGAGATGCGGCGCCTGGGCAAGCGGCTGGACTGGCTGCGCCGGCGGCTGGAGACGCTCGAGGCGGACCGCGACCGCTTCCTGCGCAATGTCCTGCACGAGCTGAAGACGCCGCTGTCGAGCCTGCTGACCGGCAGCGCCCTGCTGCAGGAGGCGGACGCCGCCGGCGACCACGCACGCCGGCGCGAGCTGGCCGCGATCGTCGCCGAGTCCGGCGCCGAGCTCGGCGGCCAGATCGACCGCCTGCTGAACTACGCGCAATGGCGCCGCGAGCAGCGCGCCGCCGTGATGGACTGGTTCGAGGTGCGGCCGCTGATCGCCGACGTGCTGGCGCGGCAAAAGCCGCTGATGGACCTGCGCCGCCTGCAGCCGGAACTTGTGATCGACGGCGAGCGTCTGTTTGGACATCGCACGCAGCTGCGCGTGGCGCTGGCAAACCTGATCGCCAACGCCATCAAGCATGCGCCGCCCGGCTCCCTGATCGAGATCGAGGCGACGCTGCGCGGCGGCCGCTGCGAGCTGCGGGTGCGCGATTACGGCTGCGGCGTGCCGGCATTCGACCGCAGCAGGATCTTCCAGCCGTTCGTGCGCGGCGCCGGCGACCGCCAGTCCGGGCTCAACGGCAACGGCGTTGGATTGTCGATCGTGCAGGAGACGGTGCTGACGCACAGCGGAATCGTGGAGGTCGAGGATGCCCAGCCCGGTGCGCGTTTCAAGCTGGCCTGGCCGTATCACGGGCAGCGCCGTGCTGCTTAGCCTGGCGGCGCTGTGCGCCGGCTGTGCGACGGCCCCGCAGCGGGTGCCCGACGCCCTGGCCGAGACCGAATTCCTCGGCCGCGCCATGGAGCAAAGCCCGGCCGCGCGCGAGGCCACCTGGCGCGCCACGCTGGCGGGCCGTCCGGGCATCGAGACCTCGCTGCGCGTGGCGCTGCTGCAAAGCGTACCGGAGCACAGCGGCTACGATCCGGCCGCCGCGCAGCGCGGCCTGCGCGCGCTGCTGGCGCAGAATCCGCCGGAGGACGTCGCCGCGGTGGCACGCGTGCGGCTGGGCGAGCTGCGGCTGCGCAGCCAGTGCGAGAACGAGTCGCTGGAGCTGCGGCGGCGCCTGTCCAAGGTGGCGCAGATCGAACGCGACCTGGACCCCAAGCTGGATCCCAGGCCCGATCCGGGGCGCCGCTGACCGTGCCGCGCAATCGCATCCTGCTGGTCGACGACGACGACCGCATGCGCCGGGTGCTGGCGCTGTACCTTGAGTCCGAGGGCTACGAGGTCACGGTGGCCGCTTCCGGGACGGCCGCGCTGGAACAGCTCGCCGGCGCCAGGCCGCAGTTCGTGCTCGCGGATCTGCGCATGCCCGGCATGGACGGCATCGAGCTGCTCGAGCGCGTGCAGGCCAGCTGGCCGGGCATGCCGGTGGCGATCCTCACCGCGCACGGCGATATTCCCGAGGCGGTGGCCGCCACCCGCGCCGGCGCCGCCGATTTCCTGACCAAGCCGCCGGACCGCCAGCGCCTGCTGGAGTGCATCCGGCGCCACGCCGACGGCAGCGCCGGCGAACCGTCCTCCGAACTGGAGCGCGTGATGGCCACGCGCAACCCGGCGCTGCAGGCCCAGCTGGTCACCGCCGCGCGGGTGGCGCGCACCGACGCGGCCGTGCTCATCACCGGCGCCAGCGGCTCCGGCAAGGAAGTGCTGGCGCGCGCCATCCACCGGGCCAGCAGCCGCGCGGCGCAGCCGTTCGTGGCCATCAACTGCGGCGCCATGCCGGCCGAACTGCTGGAGTCGGAGCTGTTCGGCCACCGCCGCGGCGCCTTCACCGGCGCCCACAGCGACCACCAGGGCCTGTTCCGCGCCGCCCAGCACGGCACCGTGTTCCTGGACGAGATCGGCGACATGCGCCCGGAGCTGCAGGTCAAGCTGCTGCGCGTGCTGCAGGAGCGGCAGGTGCGTCCGGTGGGCGAGACGCAGACCGTGCCGGTGGACGTGCGGGTGATCTCCGCCACCCACCGGGACCTGCCGGCGCGCATCGCCGGCGGCGAGTTCCGGGAAGACCTGTATTACCGGCTCAACGTGGTCGGGCTGCACCTGCCGGCGCTGGCGGAGCGGCGCGAGGACATCCCCGCGCTGGTCCACGTCAAGCTGGCCGCACTGGCCGCGGCGGGCGCGCCGCGCCGCACCTATTCCGCCGAGGCGATGGAGCTGCTGGTGGCGGCGGCATGGCCGGGCAACGTGCGGCAGCTGTTCAACGTGGTCGAGCAGAACGTCGCGCTGGCGCCGGGCCGCGTCATCGGCGCCGCCTTGGTGCGGCAGAGCCTGGGCGGGCAGCCCGGCGCGCTGCCGCCGCTGCACCAGGCGCGCAGCGAATTCGTGCGCAACTACCTGCGGCAGCTGCTCCAGCTGGCGGGCGGCAACGTGTCCCGCGCGGCGCGTCTGGCCGGACGCAACCGCACCGACTTCTACAAGCTGTTGCACCGCCACGGCATCGATGCGGGCGGCTCCAGGGAGCCCGACGCCGATACTCAGACGTTCCCCTAGTGCCTACCCGCCGGCCTCTTCGATCACCTCGACGCCGCGCCGGGCAATGGTGCCGGTCAGCTCGCCGACGTTGGCCGCGTTGGCGCCGGCGGCATTGCCGGCGCGCGCACGCGCGGCGATGCCTTCCATGATCACCGCCAGCCGGAACATCGAAAACGCGAAATGGAACGGCTCCAGGCGCCCGCTGCGCGGCGCGCAGGCGTAGTAGTGCTCCAGGTACTCCGCCTCGCTCGGAATGCCCAGTGCGGCCAGGTCCATCCCGCGCATGCCCATGTAATCCTCCGGCCGCAGGCGGAACGCCAGGGCGCTGTACGCCAGGTCCGCCAGCGGATGGCCCAGGGTCGAAAGCTCCCAGTCCAGCACCGCCACCACGCGCGGCTCGGTCGGGTGGTACATCAGGTTGCCGACGCGGAAATCGCCGTGGCTGATGGTGGTGAGGTCGCCCGGCGGGATGTGCTTGGGCAGCCAGGCGCAGAGGAACTCGATGTCGGCGTTCTCGCGCGTCTTGGAGGCCTGCCACTGCTTGGTCCAGCGCCCGATCTGGCGCTCGTAGTAGCCGCCCGGCTTGCCGTAGTCGGCCAGCCCCAGGGCGGCCCAGTCCACCTGGTGCAGGCGCGCCATGGTCTCGGCCATGGCGAAGTAGATCTGGCGCCGTTGCGCCGGCGCCACCGACGGCAGCGCGCAGTCGGCGAACACGCGTCCGTCGACGAACTCCATCACGTAGAACAGGGTGCCGATCACTTCGCGGTCCTGGCACAGCAGCACCGCCGGCGGCACCGGCACGTCGGAGTTGCGCAACGCCGACATGATGCGGTACTCGCGGTCCACCGCGTGCGCCGAAGCCAGCACCGGCCCGGCCGGCTGCTTGCGCAGCACCAGGCGGCGGTTGTCGAAGCGGGCGAAATACGTGGGGTTAGACTGGCCGCCGGCGACACGCTCGAGGCGCAGCGGGCCTTCCAGGCCCGGCAGGTGCTGGCGCAGGTAGCGGTCCAGCCGCGCCGGCTCGAAATCGACGTTGGCCGCCGGCCCCTGGGATGAACGCTCGGTCATGATTCGGCAATCACAGCAGGTCGTAGCGGAATTCTTTCTTGAAGCGCACGCGGAACTGTTCCGGCGTGATCGAATGGTTCTGCGGGCCCGGCCGCTCGATCTTGATCGCGCCCATCAGCGAGGCGATGCGGCCGGTGGTTTCCCAGTCCATGCCCTTGACCAGGCCGTACAGCAGCCCGCCGCGGTAGGCGTCGCCGCAGCCGGTCGGATCGGCCAGCGAATTGGCGTTGGCGCAGGGGATCTCGTAGACCTTGTTCTTGGCGAAGATGTGGGAGCCCTTGGAGCCGCGCGTCACCACCAGCGCATCCACCCGCTCGGCGATCTGCTTCAGGCTCCAGCCGGTGCGCTCCATCAGGATCTCCGACTCGTAGTCGTTGACCGCCACGTAGCTGGCCTTGGTGATGAAGTTCTTCAGCTCGTCGCCGCCGAACATCGGCAGGCCCTGCCCGGGGTCGAACAGGAACGGGATGCCGGCGTCGGAAAACTGCGTGGCGTGCAGCAGCATGCCCTCGCGGCCGTCGGGCGACACCGTGCCCAGCCGCACCGGCCCGAGCTCGGTCCTGGCGACGATGTTCTGGGTGTGCGCGAAGTTCATCGCCCCCGGATGGAAGGCGGTGATCTGGTTGTCGTCCATGTCAGTGGTGATGTAGGCCTGCGCGGTGTAGGCCTCCGGCATGGTCTTCAGGTGGGTCTTGACGATGCCGCGCTTGTCCAGCCATTCGGCGTAAGCGGCGAAGTCGTTGCCCACGGTGGCCATCGGCACCGCGTTGCCGCCGAGCAGGCTCAGGTTGTACGCGATGTTGCCGGCGGTGCCGCCGAACTCCCGGCGCAGCTCCGGCACCAGGAACGCAACGTTGAGGATGTGCACCTTGTCCGGCAGGATCTCGTTCTTGAACTGGCCGGAAAACACCATGATGGTGTCGTAGGCCATGGATCCGCAGATTAAAACTGACATTGCCTGATTGAACCTCGTCGACGGATTTCTTCGTATTCGCGGCTGTCCCGATGCGCAGCCCGACGGCGGACGCGCAGCCTAATAGCATATGCCGCAGCAGCCTGTCCCGCCAGAACCCCGGGGCCAAGCCGCGGCTAGCCCAGCAGCACCAGCCCCCAGGTCAGCGGCACCTGCAGCAGCGACAGGTGCACCGCCGCCGAGCCCAGGTCCTTGGCGCGGCCGGACAGCTCGTGATGCTCCTTGCCGATGCGGTCGATCGCCACTTCCAGCCCGGTGTTGAGCAGCTCGGTGATCAGCACCAGCACCAGCGAAAGCACAAGCAAGGCCCGCTCCAGGCCGCTGCGCCCCAGCCACAGGGCCAGCGGCAGCAGCGCCGCGGCCAGCATGAACTCGATGCGGAATGCCTCCTCGTGGCGCAGCGCCCAGCCGAGGCCGGCGTAGGACACCCGGGTGGCGCGCAGCAGCCGCGCCCAACCCTTGATGCCGTCGGCCACGGCGCGCGGCTAGCCGCCGTAGCGGATGTCGAGCTGGCGCGCCGCGCGCACGTCGTCCAGCCGCCGCACCGGCATGGTGTAGGGCGCGCCCTTGACGTAGGCGATGTCGGCCTTGGCCTCGTCCCAGATCCGGCACAGGGCCTCGACGAAGGCGTCCAGCGTGTCCTTGTCCTCGGTCTCGGTCGGCTCGATCAACAGGCATTCCGGCACCAGCAGCGGGAAGTAGATGGTCGGCGCGTGGAAGCCGTAGTCGAGCAGCCGCTTGGCCACGTCGGTGGCGGTGAGCTCGATCTCGTGCTTCTGCCGCTTGAGCGTGATGATGAACTCGTGGCTGGCGCGGCGCGCCGGAAACGCCAGGTCGAAGCCGCGGCTGCGCAGCCGCGCCTGCAGGTAGTTGGCGTTGAGCGTGGCGAACTCCGCCACCCGCAGCATGCCGTCGCGGCCGAGCATGCGGGCGTAGACGTAGGCGCGCAGCAGCACGCCAGCGTTGCCCATGAAGGCCGACAGCCGCCCGATCGTCCGCGGCAGGTCGCGCTCGTCCAGCCAGCGGTACTTGCGGCCCCGGCGCCCGACCAGCGGCACCGGCAGGTAGGGCAGCAGGCGCCGCGACACCCCCACCGCGCCGGCACCCGGCCCGCCGCCGCCGTGCGGCGTGCTGAAGGTCTTGTGCAGGTTCATGTGGATGACGTCGAAGCCCATGTCGCCCGGCCGCACCTTGCCCAGGATCGCGTTGAGGTTGGCGCCGTCGTAGTACAGCAGGCCGCCGGCCTTGTGCACGACGCCGGCGATGGTGGCGATCTGCCGCTCGAACACGCCCAGGGTGGACGGGTTGGTCAGCATGATGCCGGCGGTCTGCGGCCCCACCGCCGCCTTCAGCGCCGCCAGGTCGACGTCGCCCTGCGCGTCGACCGGGATTTCGCGCACGCTCATGCCGAGCATGGTCGCGGTGGCCGGGTTGGTGCCGTGGGCGGCGCCCGGCACCAGGATCTCGCTGCGCGCCAGGTCGTTGCGTGCACGGTGGTAGGCGCGGATCATCGCCACGCCGGCGAACTCCCCTTGTGCGCCCGCCATCGGCGTAAGCGAGACGCCGGCCATGCCGGTGACCTCGCGCAGCATCTCCTGCAGCTCGTACAGGCAGGCCAGGTAACCCTGGCTGTGCGACTCCGGCGCCAGCGGATGCCGGCCGAGGAATTCGGGCAGCATCGCCAGCCGGTTGCAGGCGCGCGGGTTGTACTTCATGGTGCAGCTGCCCAGCGGGTAGAAATGCGTGTCGATGCTGAAGTTGCGCTGCGACAGTCGCGTGTAGTGCCGCACCGCCTGCAGTTCCGACACCTGCGGCAGCGCCGGCGGCGTGCGCCGGCGCAACCGCTCGGGCAGCGAAAACTCGGCCTCCGCCTGCGGCATCTGCGCCGCGGCGCGCCGGCCAGGCTGCGAAATTTCGAAGATCAGTTTTTCAGTCATCGCAGCGTCCGCGCCTTGCCTTGGGAAATCCTGAACAAGTCCGTCCTGGACCTATTCAGATGACGGCCGTCGAAAAATGTGCTTTTCAACGGCCTCCATTTTCAATGACTTGCGCCATTGAAACTGCCGGGCCATCCGTGGCCCCAGCGGCAAGCTCCGAGCAATCGGAGCTCGCCTTAGTTGAGCGCCTTGATTGCGGCGTCGTAGTTCGGCTCGTTGGCGATCTCGCCGACCAGCTCGGAGTGCAGCACCTTGTTGTCCTTGTCCAGCACCACCACCGCGCGCGCCGTCAGGCCGGCCAGGGGACCGGTTTCCATCAGCACGCCGTATTCCTTGGCGAAGGTGTGGCCGCGCATCAGCGACAGGTTGACCACGTTGTTCAGGCCTTCGGTGGCGCAGAAGCGCTTTTGCGCGAACGGCAGGTCGGCCGAGATGCACAGCACCACGGTGTCGGCCAGGCCAGCAGCGCGCTCGTTGAACTTGCGCACCGAGGTGGCGCAGGTCGGCGTGTCCACCGACGGGAAGATGTTGAGCACCTTGCGCTTGCCGGCGAAGTCGTGCAGCGAGACGTCTTTCAGGCTGGCATCCACCAGCCGGAAGCCCGGCGCCTGGGTGCCGACCTTCGGCAGTTCGTCGGTGGTCTGGATCGGGTTGCCGCGGAGTGTAACGGTCGCCATTTTCGGGTCTCCATGAATCAAGCGTAGGTTTTTTCTGGGTGCATCCGGATACGTCAGGTCAAGGCCGCGGCCAGGGCCGCGGCATAGCGCTGCAGGTCGGCCGGCGTTTTCGTCTCGGTTGCGCAGACAAGGATACTGTGGCCCAGTTCCGGATAGTACCGGGAGAGGTCGAAACCGCCGAAAATTCCGCTCCGCGCCAGCTTCGCCAGCACCGGCGCGGCCCGCACCGGCAGGCGCATCACCGACTCGTGGAAGGCGTCGCCGCCGAACACGCCCGCCACTCCCGGCACTCCGGCAAGCAGCTGGCGCAGCTGCCGCGTGTTGGCCACGCTGTGGCCGGCGGCGCGTGCCAGCCCTTCGGCGCCGACCAGCGACATGAAGATGGTCGCGGCGGTCACCAGCAGGCCCTGGTTGGTGCAGATGTTGGAGGTCGCCTTGGCGCGGCGGATGTGCTGCTCGCGCGCCTGCAAGGTCAGGGTATAGCCGGTCTTGCCGTCGAGGTCCACGGTGCGCCCGACGATGCGGCCGGGCATCTGCCGGACAAAGGCCTGGCGCGCGGTCAGGAAGCCGAAATACGGGCCGCCCGAGGCCAGCGGCGCGCCCAGCGGCTGGCCCTCGCCGCAGGCGATGTCCGCGCCGCGCGCGCCCCACTCGCCCGGCGGCTTGAGCACGCCCAGCGACAGCGGGTTGACCAGCGCCACCGCGAAGGCGCCATGGGCATGCGCCCAGTCGGTCAGCGCATCGACATCCTCCAGCACGCCGAAGAAGTTCGGCTGCGGAATCACCAGCGCGGTGAGCTCCTGGCCGGCACAGGCCTCCAGCGCCGCGGGCGCCACGCTGCCCAGCGCGCGGTCGTAGTCCAGCTCCAGCAGCTCCAGGCCCTGCGCGCCGGTGATCGCCTGCACCGCCGAGCGGTAGAACGGGTGCACCGCGCGCGGCATCAGCACGCGCGCCACGCCCGGCTTGGGATTGGCGCGCACCGCCATCAGCAGCGCCTCGGCCAGCGCCGAGGCGCCGTCGTAGAGCGAGGCGTTGCTGACGTCCATGCCGGTCAGCGCCGTCATCATGCTCTGGTATTCGTAGAGCAGTTGCAGGGTGCCCTGGCTCGCCTCGGCCTGGTAGGGGGTATACGCCGAGTAGAACTCGCCGCGGGTGGTGATTTCCCACACCGCCGCCGGGATATGGTGCTCGTAGGCGCCGGCGCCGACGAAGTTGAGCAGCTGGCCGTCCTGCGCGGCGCGCGCCTGCATCAGGCGCGCGATTTCCAGCTCGCCCATCCGCTCGGGCACGCCGGGCAAACCTTCGCAGACCAGCTGCGGCGGGATTTCGTCGAACAGCGCGGAAATCTCCGGCACGCCGATCGCCTCGAGCATGGCGCCGATCTCGGCCTGCGTATGCGGGATGAAAGGCATCAATCAAGTCCTTGATTTATATATATTTATATTTACAAGACGGCGATGCGGGCGCACCGCCGCCGAGCGCCGGCAGGCGGCTTACAGGGTTGCCAGCACCTGCTGGTAGCCGGCGGCGTCGAGCAGGGCACCGAGCTCGGCCGGGTTGGACGGCTTGAGCTTCCACAGCCAGCCGGCGCCGTAAGGATCGGAGTTGAGCGTCTCGGGCGCGTCGGCCAACGCCGGGTTGGCGCCGGTGACCTCGCCCGACAGCGGCGAATAGACGTCCGAGGCGGCTTTGACCGATTCGACCACCGCACAGGCTTCGCCGGCGGCCAGCTTGCGGCCGACTTTCGGCACCTCGACGAACACCAGGTCGCCGAGCGACTGCTGCGCGTAGTCGGTGATCCCCACCAGCATCTCGCCGTCCGGCAGCGGCTTGACCCACTCGTGGGATTTCAGGTACTTGAGGTCGGCCGGGACATTGCTCATCAACTTTCTCCTGGAAAGGATTCAACGATCTGAAATAAGAAGAAATTGTTCTATTGCGCCGGCGGCTGCGGCTTACACCAGCACGCGGCCGTGACGCACGAACGGCGGCTTCACCGCGCGCGCCGCCACCCATTCGCCGCGGATCTGCGCCTGGTAGGGTGCGGCGGCCGAAGCCGGCAGCCGCGCCAGCGCGATGGAGCCCTTGAGCGTGGGTGCGAAGCCGCCGCTGGTGGTCTCCCCGACCACACCGGCGCCGCGCACCGGCATGTGCGCGCGCAGGATGCCGCGCCCGGACAGCACCAGCGCGACCAGCTTGCGCGGCGGTGCCGCACGCTGGGCCTGCAGCGCGGCGCGGCCGATGAAATCGCGATCCGCCGGATCCCAGGCGACGGTCCAGCCCAGCCCGCACTCCAGCGGGCTGACCGTCTCGTCCATGTCCTGGCCATACAGGTTCATGCCGGCCTCCAGGCGCAGGGTGTCGCGCGCGCCCAGGCCGCAGGGCGCCACGCCGGCGGCGAGCAAGGCTTGCCACACTTCCACCAGCTCGTCGTGCGGCAGGATCAGCTCGAAGCCGTCCTCGCCGGTATAGCCGGTGCGCGCCACGAAGCGCTCGGCTTCCCAGGCCGCGTGGAACACCGGCAGGGCCAGCGCCTGCGCCGCCAGCGCCGGCGGCAGCACGGCGGCCACCTTGGCGCGCGCCGCCGGCCCCTGCACCGCCAGGATGCCCAGGTCGCTGCGGTGGCGCACGTCGACGCCGAACGCCTGGGCCTGGTCGTGCAGCCAGGCCAGATCCTTGACCGTGGTGCCCGCGTTGACCACCAGGCGGTAGAAGTCCTGCGCCAGGAAATAGACGATGAGGTCGTCGATCACCCCGCCTGCAGGATTGAGCATGCAGCTGTAGAGCGCCTTGCCGCCGACACCGAGCCTGGCGACGTCGTTGGCGAGCAGGCGCCGCAGGAAGGCGCGCGCATTGGCGCCGGCCAGGTCCACCGCGGCCATGTGGGCCACGTCGAACATGCCGGCGTCGCGGCGCACGGCATGGTGCTCCTCGAGTTGGGAGGCATACTGGATCGGCATTTCCCAGCCGGCGAAATCGACCAGCCTGGCGCCGAGCGCGGCGTGCTGGGAGTGCAGAGCGGTCTTCTTGAGCATGCGGTTGGTTGTGGCCCCGGGAACGATGAGTCGGGAAAAGCGCACCAACCGCCCTACCTCTGTCTTGGGTACCTGAGAGTTGAGAACCCGCGCCAGCCGCAGCCGCAAGGTTCTTGCCCCATCGGTGGGCCGCCGTGCTGCCGGCAGCCGCTCTCCAGAGTCAGCTACTCCTGCTGTCCTGGTGCCTGAGCGATTCCGGGCGGATTTGCGCCTTCGGCGCCGGCGCCAGACCGCGGCGACCGGACTCTCCAGCAAGAGCTGTGCTGGGCCGAACTATAGCGCGCCGCGTGCGTCCGTGGCGAGCGTCCGGCGCAGGCGCCGGATTTGCGCTTGGGGAGCGCTCCAGGAGCGGGCACGCAGGGCGCCGCCGCCGGCCCGGGCGCTTCGCCGCGGTGCTTCCCGCCGGCGGCATGGATCCGAGCCGCCGGCCGCGGCGCAGGCCGCGCCGCGAGCCGGTTTGGCCGGCTGCGCCGAAACTGTGACGCACCGCTAAAGTGCGGCTTGGAAGCATCCGGGGCGTCGGCTATAGTCGGCCCGGTCGAGCACACCCGCCGGCGCGCAGCCGCGCGGGGGCGTCTGGCTTTTGCCGGCACGAAGGGGAGATCGCATGGGATTTGGGAATCGGGGACGCCGCCTTATTTGCCTGGTGGGCCTTGGCCTGCTGCCCGGGTGGGCGCAAGCCGCACCGCCCGGGGTGACGACGCCCGGCGCCATCACGGAAACGCTGAAACAGCCGCCGCAACTCCAGCCCCCCGGTCCCGCTCCGCAGGTTTCCGCGCCGCCCAAGGCGCCGTCCCCCGGCGCCACCAAGGGCCCGACGATCGTCGTGCGCCAGTTCGTGTTCAGCGGCAACACGCTGTTCAAGGACGAGGAGCTGGCCGCGCAGGTCACCAGCTACCTGGGCCACCCGATCAGCCTGGGCGAGCTGTACGAAGCCGCCGACAAGGTCGCCGAGTACTACTCCGCCGCCGGCTACACCCTGGCCAGCGTCGCGGTGCCCGCGCAGAAGATCAAGGACGGCGTGGTGCGCCTGGAGGTGATCGAAGGCCACGTCGGCGCGATCGGCTTCGACGGCAACCGCCGCTATTCGGCCAATACCCTGCAGTCGTTCGTCACCCATACCCGCAGCGGCGAGGTCTACAAGACCGGCCCGCTGGAAAAGGACCTGCAGAACCTGAACGGGCTGCCGGGCCTGGCCGCGCGCGCCGTGCTCAAGCCGGGCGCCAAGTACGGCACCAGCGACGTCACCATCAAGACCCAGGAAACGATATTCAGCGGCAACCTGGTGGTGGACAACTACGGCCGCAAGGACGTGGGGCGCTACCGCGAATCGGCCACGGTGACGCTGTACAACCCGACCGGCATCGGCGACCAGCTCACCGTGCTGGGCACCCACTCGACCACCAACCAGCTCAACTACGGCTACGTCGACTACAGCGTGCCGCTGGATTCCTCCGGCCTGCGCTTCGACGCCAACTACGGCTACGCCCGCTTCCGCGTCGCCCCGCCCTTCCCGGTTGGCGGCCGCAACGTCAACCTGGAGCTGAGCCTGCAGCAGCCGTGGGTACGCACCACCACCGACACCTTCAGCACCACCGCCGGCTACATCAACACGCGGGCCAATGCGGACCTGACCGGCCTGTCGATCGCCAACACCCGGCTCAACCTGTTCGAGCTGGGCGGCACCTTCGCGCATGTCTGGAACGGCGGCGCGGTGACCCAGTACGTCTTCAATATCCACACCAACTTCACCTCCGGCACGCTGGCGGACCGCAACCGCGAGCGTTTCCGCTTCGAGATCGACGGCCAGCACGTGCAGCCGCTGCCCTGGCGCCTGCAGCTGCTGGGTCACATCGATGCGGTGTATTCGCCGGACCCGCTGGCCGACACCGAGCAGATGTCGATCGGCGGCCCGACCTCGATCCGCGGATTCCAGTCGTCCGAGGCGCGCGGCGACCGCGGCTACTTCGCCCAGCTGACCCTGCGCCGCCCGTTCGGCATGGGGCCGGTCACCCTGGTGCCGCGCGTTTTCGGCGACAGCGGCCGCGTCACCATCGTCGACCCGCCGCCCAAGTCCGCCACCGGCAACAGCCTGACCAGCGCCGGCGTCGGCGGCGACGTGCTGTACCGCACCGCGCAGATCAAGGTGGACTGGTCGTATCCGCTCGACAGCCGGCCGGTCAGCGATGGCCGCAACCATGGCCGCGTGTTCGCGGCCGTCTCGGTGGGCTTCTGAGGCTCTAAGATCATGGGCAAACCCGCTCGCAACTTCTCCCGGAACCTCCGCCGGCTGCCGATCCCGGCCGCCGCCACGCGCTGCTTCGCGGCGGCCACCGCGGCCTACGCCCTGCTGCCGGGCATGGCCCTGGCCAGCCCGACCGGCGGCGTCGTCGTCGGCGGCTCGGCCAGCATCGGCCACCCCTCGCCCACCGGCACGGTGATCGACCAGACCAGCCAGTCGGCGATCATCAACTGGCAGCAGTTCAACATCGCCGGCAACGAGTACGTGCAGTTCGTGCAGCCGTCGGCGAGCAGCGTGGTGCTCAACCGCATCATCGGCGGTTCGCCCTCGGAGATCTTCGGCAGCCTCTCGGCCAACGGCCGCGTATTCCTGATCAACCCCTCCGGCATCATGTTCGCGCCGGGGGCGCAGCTCGACGTCGGCAGCCTGTTCGCGTCCACCATGGACATCAAGAACAGCGACTTCATGTCGGGCAAGTACGTGTTCGCCGCCACCGGCGCGGCCGGCGGCACGGTGACCAACGCCGGCACCATCAAGGCCGGCGACGGCGGCTTCGTGGTGCTGGCGGGCGACTACGTCAAGAACACCGGCATCGTGCAGGCGCGCCTGGGCCAGGTGGTGCTGGCCAGCGGCTCGCAGGTGACCATGGGCCTGGACAACAGCGGCCTGGTCAGCTTCGCGGTGGACAACGCCACCCTGGCCAAGAAGGCCGGCGTGGACAACGCCGGCCAGCTGCTGGCCGACGGCGGGCGCGTGGTGATGACCGCCAAGACCGCGCGCGACCTGGTCGGCAGCGCCGTCAACAATACCGGGCTGGTGCGGGCACAGGGCATCGCCGAGCACGCCGGCGAAATCGAGCTGACCGCCTCCGGCGGCGACATCACCGACTCCGGCACGCTCGACGCCAGCAGCACCGCCGGCGCCGGCGGCACGATCGACGTCCACGGCGACGCCAATATCGACATCCAGGCCGGCGCGCAGGTGCTGGCCTCCGGAGCCACCCAGGGCGGCGCGGTGCAGATCGTCGCCGACGGCAACCTCAACACCCGCGCCGGCTCGCTGATCAAGGCCACCGCGGCGGCCGGCAAGGGCGGCACTGCCGAGTTGTCCGGCCATGCCAAGCTGACCATGCGCGGCGCCGTGGACCTGGGCAAGGGCGGCACCCTGTCCCTCGACCCGACCAACCTCACCATCGCCGCCGGCGGCGGCTCGAGCAGCTCGGCCACCGTCTACCAGAACTTCGTCCAAAGCGAATTGCAGCGCGGCACCAACGTCAACCTGGTCGCCACCAACAACATCACCCTGGCCAACCTCGGGGCCGGCGGCCTGCTCAACGGCCATAGCGCGAACAACGGCGGCGGCTCGCTGCTGCTGGGCATCGGCACGCTCAGCGGCCAGACCTATATCGAAGGAAGCGGCGGAACGATCGACTTCCTGAACACCGCCAACGGCATCGTCGTCGACGGCACGCTCACGCTGGACGCGGGCAGCACCACCGGCAGCGTCAACGTCGGCAACCTGAGCGGCGGCGTGGTCGACATCAAGGCCAACGACGGCATCACCGTGGGTGCGGTCACCGCCACCAACGGCAGCATCAGCCTGTCCGCCAACCACGGCGCGATCGCCGGCGGCAGCCTGAGCGCCACCGCCATCGGCTCGGCCAACAGCGAGACCGCCGACATCGTGGTCAACGCCGGCGGCGCGGTTAACCTGCTCAACGTTTCGGCCACGGCCCAGAACCAGGGCTCGGTGGGCGCCACCAGCGCCAACGCGCTGGTCCGCATCAATGCCAACACGGCCAACCTCGGCGGCAACCTCGCGGTGGGCAACATCACCGCGCAGGCGACCGCAAACTTCGGCGCGGCCGGCGCCAGCGTGGCCTTGCTCAACCAGAACAGCGGCGCCAATGTCGGCACCCTCAGCGCCGGCTCGATCCTGACCAGCGCCTCGGCCGCCCTGGGTGCCGACGGCTCGGTGGCCCTGACCAACGATAACGGCGCGATCAAGCTCGGCACCCAGTCGATCACCACCAACGCTTCCGGCACCAGCGCCAACGGCGCGATCACGCTCAACGCCTACGGCGCCGGCGGCATATCCGCCGGCGCGATCACCGCCGGCACCGGCGCCATCTACGTCAATACCGGCGCCGGCAACGTCGGCCTGGGCAGCGTGACCGCCAGCCGCGGCACCATCTCGCTGTACGACAGCGGCGGCAACATCGTCGCCGGCAACCTGCTGGCGCAGGATTCGTCCGGCACTTCGACCGACGCCCACGTCGTGGTGCAGTCGGCCGGCGGCATCCAGCTCGGCAGCGTCACCACCTCGGCCAACGTGGACGGCTCGGGCGACGCCAACGCCAGCGTGGTCCTGCAGGCCAATTACTTCGGCACCGCCGGCGGCGACCTCGTTGCCGGTCCGATCAGCACGCGCGCGCAGAGCGGCGGCAGCACGCATACCGCCACCGCCTCGGTGTACCTGTCCAACGGCAAGGGCAACGTCAACGTCAACGACGGCCAGGGCGGCGCCGGCTCGATCCATACCGTGGCCCGCGGCGTCAACCGCAACGACGACATCACGCTGTACGCCTACAGCGGCGGCGGCATCAGCACCGGCAACCTCGGCGCCAGCAACGGCGCGGTCACCGCCTCCACCAGCGGCGGCGGCGGCATCACGCTCGGCGCCCTGTCCGGCGCCAGCAGCGGCTACGGCGGACAGCTCACGACGGTCGACATCTATTCGAGCGGCGCGCTCGCCATCGGCGGCAGCAATGTCACGGCCAACTCGATCGCGCTCACCGCAACGGCCGGCAGCTTCATCTTCGGCGGCGGCAGCGGCACGCTGACCGCGACCAACGGCCGCGTGGCGGTCACCGTCAGCGCCGGCGATCTCAAAGTGGGCGCGGTCACCGCCACCAAGGGCAACATCATGCTGTCGGACACCGGCGGCAGCCTGTTCGCCGGCGACATCGCCGACAACGGCGGCAGCGTCGGCCTGTATGCCACAACCGGCTCGATCACCGCCGGGAACATCTTCACGCAGTCGCAGGAGTACGGCGGCAGCGCGAACGCCAGTGTCACGGTCTATTCCAGAGACGCGGTGACGTTGGGCTCGATCACCACCGATGCCGAGGTGCTGAGCGGCAACGGCGGCGCCAACGCCTCGGTCGACCTGCAGCCGGGCTATTACGGCGGCGGCGGCGACCTCAGCGCCGGAACGATCAGCACCCGTGCGGTCAGCGGCGGCAGCAACACCGCCAACGCCGGCGTCCACGTCAGCGTCAACGGCAACCTGAACCTCGGCGCCAACAGCATCACCGCGGTCGCCCTGGGTGCCGGCACCAACTTCAGCGACGTCTCGCTCACCGCCTACAGCGCCGGCAACATCACCGTCGGCAACGTCAACACCAACGGCTCGATCAACGCGCGCACCGCCGGTGCCGGCAACATCGCGCTCGGCGCGCTGTCCGGCGCCAACTCGTACGGCGCGCCGGCGGTGATCGACGTCAACGCGGGCGGCAGCCTGGCGATCGGCGGCAAGGGCATCCAGGCCGGCACCATCAGCCTGAGCGCCGCCGCGGGCAATTTCAGCTTCGCCGGCAACATCAGCGCCACCTCCGGGGCGCTCAGCGTCGCCGACAGCGGCGGCAACCTCGTGCTGGGCAATCTCGCCGCCGGGCAGGGCGGCATGAACCTGACGGCGAGCCAGGGCAGCATCAGCGCCGGCAACATCAGCGTCACCGCGATCAGCAGCGGCGGCTCGGCCAATGCGCACCTGACGGCGCTCGCCAAGAACGGCATCCAGCTCGGCATGATCGCCACCAGCGCCCAGTCGCTGACCAGCAACCACAACGCCAACGCCGCGGTGGATCTTGAGGCCGACTACTACGGCAACGGCAGCGGCGACCTGGTCACCGGCCCGATCAGCACCAGCGCCAGCCACAGCGGCAGCGGCGGCGCCAGCGCCGCGGTGTACCTCTACGACGGCAACGGCAACATCAACCTGGGCGCCAACGGCATCACCACGGCCGCCTCCGGCCCTTCGGCCAACAACGACATCACGCTGACCGCCTACAATTCCGGCAGCATCACCGCCGGCGCGATCAGCGGCGGCGGCGCCAATCTCGCCGGCTATACCAACGGCAACATCGCGCTGGGCGCGCTGTCGGGCAGCAGCCACGCGGCCCTGGCGAGCGTGCGGCTGCAATCCGGCGGCACGCTGTCGGTCGGCGGCAGCAGCATCACCGCCGGACGCATCGCGCTCACCGCCGGCGCGGGCGACTTCATCTTCGGCGGCGGCACCGGCACCCTGACCGCCACCAGCGGCGCCATCAGCGTCTACGACAGCGCCGGCTCGCTGGGCCTGGGCGCGGTGTCCGCCACCGGCGGCGGCATCACCCTGTCCGACACCGGCGGCAACCTGACCGTGGGCAACGTCACCGCCCACGGCGGCAGCATCTCGCTCGCCGCCTACAACGGCTCGATCGCCGCGGGCAACCTGCTGGCGCAGACCGTGCTGTCCAGCGGCACCGCGATCGCCTCCATCGTGGCGCAGGCCAACAACAGCCTCACCGTCGGCTCGGTCACCACCGACGCGGAATTCACCGGCGCCGGCGGCAACGCCTACGCCAGCGTCAAGCTCTATGCCGGTAATTTCGGCGGCAGCGGCCAGCTCACCGTGGGCGGGGCAATCGGCACCACCGCCCTCGCCGGCCCCGGCGGCTACGCCGACGGCAGCGTGAACCTGAGCAACAGCCACGGCGGCATCGACCCGCCACCGCTGGTCGGCATCACCACCGACGCGGCAGGCGCCGGCTTCGACGGCGACATCACGCTCACCGCCAGCGGCGGCGACATCGTCTTCGGCAACCTGACGGCGACCAACGCCGCCATCACCGTCACCAACTATTCCGGCAACATCAGCCTGGGCGCGCTGTCCGGCGGCGCCGGCGCGGGCGACGAGCTGACCGGCGTCAACCTCAATTCCGCCGGAACCCTGGTGCTGGCCACGCCGAGCATCCAGGCCGGCTCGATCTCGCTGATTGCGGGCGCCGGCGACCTCAATTTCGGCACCCTCACCGCCACCCGCGGCTCGGTGAACGTGGCCGCCAACGGCGGCAACCTGTCCGTCGGCGACGTGTCCGCCGACAACGGCGGCAGCGCCAGCTCGGCGACGATCGTGCTGGACGCAGCCGGCAACATTACCGCCGGCGCGCTTTCGACCCACGCGGTCAACACCGCCGGCGCCACCGCCGACATCAATGTCAATTCCGGCGGCAGCATCGCGGTGGGCGCGATCACCGCCAGCGCCATGGTGACCGGCCCCGCCGGCAGCGCCTCCGCCGACGTCCAGCTGACCGACTACAGTGCGGCGTCGCCGGTCGGCGACATCAGCGTGTCCGGGGCCATCAGCACCTCGGCGGTGTCCGCGGGCGCGGGCTACTCGGCCGACGGCCACGTCACCATCTACAACCACGACGGCGGCATCGACACCCACGGCAACAGCATCACCACCAACGCCAGCGGCGCCGGCATCAGCGGCGACATCACGCTGACCAGCTACTCGTCCGGCAACATCGCCACCGGCAACCTCACCGCCACCGACGCCGGGGTTGTCGCCAATACGTATTACTCGCCGGCCGGCCAGGGCAACATCGCGGTGGGGCTGCTGTCCGGCGGCACCGGCAGCCTGACCCAGGTGCAGCTCGGCGCCAGCGGCACGCTCACCCTGGGCGGCAGTTCCCTCACCGCCGGCATGATCCGGCTTGACGCCGGCGCCGGCGATTTCACCTACGGCAACCTGACCAGCACCGCCGGCAATATCGGCGTGGCGGCCACCAACGGCTCGGTGCGGCTCGGCAACCTGCTGGCGCAGGACACCCAGGCCGGCGGCGCCGTCGCCGAAATCTCGGTGTATTCGGCCGGCGGCATCACCACCGGCAGCGTCACCACCAACGCGGTGTCGACCGGCTCCAACGGCTACGCCGTCGGCAACGTGTACCTGTACGCCAACTATTACGGCAACCTCGGCGGCGACCTCGCCGTCGGCGGGCCGCTGTCGGCCAATGCCACCGCCGCGGGGGCGACCGCATCCAATTCCGCCACGGCCGATGTCTACCTCAGCAACGGCTCAGGCAGCGGCAACGGCGGCAGCGTCCGCACCGGCGGCATCACCGCCACCGCCGCGGGCGCCCGCTACCTGCAGGATTCCATCTCGGTCTACGCGGGCAAAGGCGGCATCGACACCGGCGACATCACCGCCGGCGCCATCCTGCTGCAATCCTCGGGCCTGGTGGGCGTGGGCTCGCACAGCTATGGCGTCTTCACCGGCAACCTCAGCGCCCGCGACCGCGCCGGCGTCTACATCGACGCCGGCACCGGCGACATCGAGCTGGCTTCGGTGAACGTCAACAACGCGGCCACCGGCTCTTACGGCGGCGCCACGGCCTACATCTACGCCAACACCGGCGGCGTCGACATCGCCGGCACGGTGGACGTGCTCGCCGCGCAGCGGCAGTCGACGCTGAGCGTCTACGCCGGCAAGGACATCCACCTGCACGGCGCGGTGACGGTATCCGGCGGCGGCGGCAGCGGCAGCTACTACTCCAACCCGGCGACGATGGCCCAGGCCACGCTGCACGCCGCCGGCAACGTCATCGTCGACGGCATGATCACCGTCGCCGGATCCGCCTTCAACGCAGCCAACGGCAGCGGCAACAGCCGCTACCGCGGCGACGGCGTGCTGGACGTGAGCGGCGGCAGCGTCAGCCTCGGCGACGTCGCCGTGAGCGGCGTGGGCAACGCCTCGATCAACGTCAGCGCCGGCACCACGATGGTGCTCGGCTCGGTGTCCGCCAGCGCCATGCGCGACCGCAGCGTCACCATCAGCGCCGGCCGCACCACCCTCGACGAGGGCGGCCTGGCGCTGATCAACCTCATGGCCGGCAGCGGCGCCGACGCCAGCCACATCCAGACCGGCGGGCTGAGCGCCAGCGGCCCGAACGCCGTCGTCAACGTGCAGGCGGGCACCCTGGACCTGCGCAACGGCGGCAACGGCAAGGCGGTGAGCGTCACCGCCTACAGCGGCGGCTCCAGCGACGGCGGCTCCGGCGCGTATTACCGCACCAGCTACGGCGGCGCGCCGGTGGTCGCATCCGACTTCGGTGCGGCCAAGGCGAATTTGCTCGCGCGCGACAACCAGGGCGGCACCGGCATCGTCAGCGGCGGCATCGCCGTGGCGGGCCCCGAAGCCCTGCTGCAACTGGTCAGCCGCAACGACATCACGGTGACCGGCGACCTCTCGGCGCAGGGCCTGGGCTACACCATCACCGGCGACGGCACCCAGCTGCCCTCGCCCTACCTCATCGGCACGCCGCAGCAGCCGCTGCTGCTCAACACCGGCACCACCACCTGGGGCCGTGCCAGCCTGCTCGTCGGCGGCTCCAGCTACGGCTCGGCCGGCGCCGGCAATGTCGCGATCAACGGCAACGTCGCCGTCGACGGCATCGGCGAGGGGCTGGTCAAGGTGCTGGCCGGCAGCCTCACGGTCGGCGGCGTGACGGCCACCGCCGCGGCGGGCACGCTGCACGGCACGCAGACCTCGACCATCTACACCGGCAGCAATGCCGGTTACACGGTGACGCGCAGCTACAGCGACGGCAGCGGCGGGGCCGCCCAGTACGGCCGCGCCTCCGCCAAGTTCGTCATCGGCAGCGCCAGCGGCGACGTGACGCTGAACTCGCTGACCGTGCAGGGCGCCAGCGAAGCCAATGCTGCGTTCGACGGCGGCCGCAACATCACCATCAGCGGCAACGCCCTGGTAGCCAACAACCTTTCCGGCAGCGCCGCGGTCTACGACGAAGCGGTGACGTTCTCGCCCTTCGGCGGCGCCAGCCCGGTCGCCGCGGCCGATACGCATATCGTGGGCGGCGAGGCCACCCTGGCCGTCGGCTTCCACAACGGCGTACTGACGCCGGTGGGGAGCTTCACCGCCGGCGGTGTGGAGCTGGACGGCTACGGCTTCGTCGGCACCGTGATCGAC
>JADHNH010000054.1 GCA_016779605.1 Nevskia sp.
GTGGCAATTTCAAAGAAAAACCGTTGCCGTACAAGGACTAAACTGGCAGCCGGGGTGAGGTGCAGTGGTCCGGGGGAACCGCCGGCGGGGGCGCGCGATGGGTAGCGAATTCTGGATATCGGCTGGCGGGCTGCTGGCACTGTGCATCGTGCTGATGGCGCTGCGGCCGCACGAGCGCCGCTCGGCGCGCAACAACCTGCTGTGGCTGCTGCTCGTCGCCGCGGCCGCCGGCGCAGGCCTGCTGGCCCACCGCGTGGGGGTTCCGCAGGCGGCTGCCCCGTTGCGCGGGGTGGCCGGGTTCGGATTGGGCGCGGTGGCAATCCGGCTGGTGGCCTTGACCGGGTTCCGCGTGGTGCTGCCAGCGCTGCGCGTGCGGCTGCCGGGCATCGTCGAAGACCTCGTGGTCAGCATGGCGATCATCGGCGCGGCGTTCGTCTGGCTGCGCCAGGGCGGGCTCGAACTGGGCAGCATCGTGGCCACCTCGGCGGTGCTCACCGGCATCATCGTGTTTTCGATGCAGGAGACGCTCGGCAACATCCTTGGCGGGCTGGCGCTGCAGCTGGACAACTCCATCCGCACCGGCGACTGGGTCAAGATCGACGACGTCAGCGGGCGCGTGGTCGAAGTGCGCTGGCGCTACACCGCCATCGAGACGCGCAACGGCGAGACGGTGGTGGTGCCCAACAGTTTCCTGATGAAGAACCGCTTCACCGTCATCGGTTCGCGCAGCGACGAACAGCCCAGGTGGCGGCGCTGGGTGTGGCTCAACATCCCGCTGGACGCGCCGCCGATGCGGGTCTGCGACGTGCTGCGGCGCGCGCTGCAAAATGCCGAGATCCCCAACGTGGCGCACGAGCCGGCACCCACGGCGGTGCTGATGGACTTCGTCGACGGCTCGGCGCGTTATGCCTTGCGCTACTGGCTGACCGATCCGCAGCAGGACGATCCGACCGACTCGCTGGTGCGGGCGCATTGCCACGCGGCCCTGCTGCGGCACGGCATGCGCATCGCCCTGCCGCAGGAGGAGCGGCTGATCACCCAGGACGAATCGCACCAGGCGGCGCAACGCGCGGCCGAGCTGGCACGGCGGATGGCTGCGCTCAAGGACGTGGAGCTGTTCGCCTCGCTCAGCGCGGCGGAGATGGAGCACCTGGCCGCCCACCTGGTGCCGGCGCCGTTCGTCGCCGGCGCGACGATGACGCACCAGGGCGACGTCGCGCACTGGCTCTACCTCGTCGTCTCGGGCCAGGCCGACGTCTGGTCGGAGGCGCCGGGCCAGCCGCGCAAGTTCATCGCCGAGCTGCGCGCCGGCGACATCTTCGGTGAAATGGGCATGATGACCGGCGCGCCGCGCGGCGCCACCGTGACCGCCAAGACCGACGTCGACTGCTACCGGCTGGACAAGGCCGGTTTCGGCGAAATCCTGCGTGCGCGGCCGGACATCGCCACCGAGATGTCCAAGGTGCTCGCCGCGCGGGCGGCCGAGCTGGAAAAGACGCGCAACGCCGCCGGCGGCCCGCCGGTCGCCCACGAAAACATCCTGGCGCGCATCCGCAGCTTCTTCGCGCTCGACTGAGGGTGCGCGATGCGCAAGACAAAACCAAGAACCGGAGGCCGACATGTTTGAAACCGCCGAGGTCGGGCACCGCATCGACAAGGACCAATTCGACCGCGAAGAGCTGCGCCTGCACGCGCAGCTGCTGGAGGCGCAGCGGGCGCTGCGCGACGCGAAGTTTCCGGTGATCGTCATCGTCTCGGGGGTGGAGTCGGCCGGCAAGAGCGAGGTGGTGAACCGGCTCAACGCCTGGCTGGACACGCGCGGGGTGCAGACCGTCGCGTTCTGGGACGAGAGCGACGAGGAGCGCGAGCGTCCGGCCTACTGGCGCTTTTCGCGGCGCCTGCCGCCGCGCGGCAGCATCGGCATCCTGTTCGGTTCCTGGTACACGCAGCCGATCGTGCAGCGCGCCTTCAGGAAGACCAGCCGGGAGCAGTTCGCCGCCGAGCTGGTGAGGATCGCCGAGCTGGAGCGCATGCTCACCGACGACGGCGCGCTGATGGTCAAGCTGTGGTTCCACCTGTCGAAGAAGGCGCAGCAGAAACGCCTGGACAAGATCGTGCGGCAGGAGCGGCGCAAGCTCACGCCGTACGAGAAGTCGTTCGGCAAGCTGTACGACCGCTTCGCCAAGGTGTCGGAAACCGCCCTGCAGGCCACCGATACGGGTCCGGCGCCCTGGCACGTGGTGGAAGCCACGGACCCGCGCTATCGCGACCTGATGGCCGGGCGCATCCTGCTGCAGGCGCTGGAGCAGCGCCTGGCGCGGCGCAAGGCGCCGGCGGTGCCCGCCGCCAGGACCGTGCAGGAACCGGAGGTCGGCGCGCATCGCGCGGTGCTGGATACCGTGGACCTGCGTGCGACGCTGAGCCCGGCCGTATACGACAAGCGGCTGGCGCAGGAGCAGGCGCGGCTCAATGCGCTGGGCTGGCACGCCTACAACGCCAAGCGTTCCACGGTGGTGCTGTTCGAAGGCTGGGACGCGGCGGGCAAGGGCGGCGCGATCCGCCGCACCACCGCCGCGCTGGACGCGCGCCTATTCCGCGTGATCCCGATCGCCGCGCCCACCGACGAGGAGCTGGCCCAGCATTACCTGTGGCGCTTCTGGCGGCACCTGCCGCGCGCGGGTTACTTCACCATCTACGACCGCTCCTGGTATGGCCGCGTGCTGGTCGAGCGCGTCGAGGGCTTCGCCGCGCCGGAGCAGTGGGGCAGGGCCTATGGCGAGATCAACGCATTCGAGGCGCAGCTGCTGGACCACGGCATCTGCGTGGTGAAGTTCTGGCTGCACCTGAGCCGCGAGGAGCAGCTGCGGCGCTTCCGCGAGCGCAAGCAGATCGCGCACAAGCAGTACAAGATCACCGCCGAGGACTGGCGCAACCGCAAGCGCTGGGGCGCCTACGAACACGCCATCGACGAAATGGTGGCGCGCACCAGCAACGCGCGGGCGCCCTGGCACCTGGTGGCGGCCGACTGCAAACGGCACGCGCGGGTCACCATCCTGAAAACCATCTGCGACAGTCTCGAGCATGCCCTGCAACGCAACTAAAGCGCACCGCGCTCGCCGCCGGCCGCAAAGGCCGGCGCCGGCCTGCCGCAACCGTCACCACATCGGGGAATTCGATCATGGCTGAGCTTCTGGCACGCAGCATCCCGGCGGGCGAGCGCCTGTTCGCCCAGGGCGACAAGGGCGACTGCGCCTACGTGGTGGAATCCGGCGAACTGGAAGTCCTGACGGACCAGAACGGCGTGCCGCACTGCGTGGCGGTGGTCGGCCCCGGCGATCTCATCGGCGAAATGGCGATCGTCGACGACGCGCCGCGTTCGGCTTCGGTGATCGCGCGCACCGATGCGCGGCTGATCGTGATCGAGCGCCAGCAGGTCGCGTCGAGGATGGCGGCGGCCGATCCGGTGCTGCGGCTGCTGCTCAACGTGGTGCTCAACCGCCTGCGCGGCACCCTGCGCGAGCCGGCCGGCAGCACCGAGCTGCACGCGCCCGACGAGGGCGCCGCGCAGACGGACCACGACAACGCCATCGAACGCATCAAGCTCGAGAACGAGCTGCAGGCCGCGCTCGGCGCCGGCGAGATGCAGCTGTTCGTGCAGCCGATCGCGGACATGAAGACGCGCCGGATTGCCGGATTCGAGTCGCTGATCCGCTGGAAGCACCCGCAGCGGGGCATGATTCCGCCGGACTATTTCATCAAGGTGGCCGAGGGCAGCGGCCTGATCGTGGCGATGGGCCGGTGGATCCTGCGGCAGGCCTGCCTGGCCGCCCTGCGCTTCGAGAACGAGGACAACAGCGCCGGGCTGAAAGGCCGCAACAGCTTCATCAGCGTGAACGTGTCGGCCGGCCAGTTCCACGACCCGCAGTTCGTGCCGGCGCTGGCCGAAATCCTGCGCTCCACCGGCATCGAGCCGCGGCGCCTGAAGCTGGAAATCACCGAGAGCGTGCTGACCGACGCGGCGGCCGCCAAGCGCTGGATCGAGGAGTGCAAGGCGCTGGGCGTGCGCATCGCCCTGGACGATTTCGGCACCGGCTATTCCTCGCTGAGCTACCTGCACGACTTCGCCATCGACGCGGTGAAGGTGGACCAGAGCTTCGTGCGGCGCATGCTCAGCGACAGGCGCAGCGAAAAAATCGTGGCCGCGATCATCCAGCTCTCGCTCGCCCTGGACCTGGAAATCATCGCCGAGGGCATCGAAACCGACGAGCACTTCGAACGGCTCGCGTCCCTGGGCTGCCAGTACGCGCAGGGCTACCTGATCTCCAAGCCCGTTCCGGTGACCAGCTACTTCAACTGAGCGCCGGCGGCGGGTCGTAGCGGCGGACATTTTCCCAACCGGCCGTTACATCGGCCGTCTTCATGAAATCAATGACTTGCGCCGGCCCGCGCGGCCGGGGCTTGGCTTGTCCGCGCCTTCGTGCCATACAGTGACGACGCCGCAAGCGCAGCGCCGCTGCCCGGTGGCTGCGCTGCGCACCGGATTCCTGCATGGGGGAAGCGGGCCGGGCCGCAGGGGGACGTGCTGCCAAGCCGCTACGCGAATGCCGCCGCACCAGCCGCGCGAATTCCCTGCCGTGTTCCACGAGTCGCTGCCGAGGACGCCGAAATGCCCGAACCCCTGCACGGAGCCGCCCATCCTTCGCTGTACCAGATCAATACGCGCGTCTGGCTCACCCAGCTGTCGCGAACCCTGGGTCGGCCGGCCACGCTGGACGACATCCCGGACGCCGAGCTGGACCGCGTGGCCGGCATGGGCTTCGACTGGATCTGGCTGCTGAGCGTCTGGCAGACCGGCGCCGCCGGGCAGCGCGTTTCGCGGGAAAACCCGCAGTGGCGGCAGGAATTCCAGGAAACCCTGCCGGACCTGGCCGAGGCGGACATCGGCGGCTCCGGCTTCGCCATCACCGGCTACACGGTGGCCGCCGGCCTGGGCGGGGACTCCGCGCTGGCCAGGCTGCGCGAGCGGCTGCGCATGCGCGGCCCGCGGCTGATGCTCGACTTCGTTCCCAACCACACCGCGCCGGATCATTCCTGGGTGGCGGCCCATCCCGAGTATTACGTCCCCGGCACGCCGGAACAGCTGGCGCAGGCGCCGCAGAACTACACGCTGGCGCAGCGCGCCGGCGGCGACCGCATCCTGGCTTATGGCCGGGACCCGTATTTTTCCGGCTGGCCGGACACGCTGCAGCTCGACTACAGCAACCCGGCGACGCAGGCGGCCATGCAGGCGGAACTGGAGAAGATCGCCAGCCAGTGCGACGGCGTGCGCTGCGACATGGCCATGCTGGTGCTGCCGGAAGTGTTCGAGCGCACCTGGGGGCGCCGGCCCGAGCCGTTCTGGCCCGCCGCGATCGGGCGTGTGCGCCAGAAGTTCCCGCAGTTCTGCTTCATGGCGGAGGTGTACTGGGACCTGGAATGGACCATGATGCAGCTGGGGTTCGACTACGCCTACGACAAGCGGCTCTACGACCGCCTGCACGAAGGGCATGCGCGGCCGGTGCGCGAGCACCTGCACGCGGAGCTGGACTACCAGAGCCGGCTGGCGCGATTCCTGGAAAACCACGACGAGCCGCGCGCCGCCGCAACTTTTGCGCCGGGCGTGCACGAGGCCGCGGCGGTGATCTCCTACCTGTCGCCGGGCCTGCGATTTTTCCACGACGGCCAGCTCGAGGGCCGCAGGAAGCGCATATCGCCGCACTTGGTGCGGGCGCCGGCCGAATCGGTCGACACGACCCTGCAGCGGTTCTACGCCGGCCTGCTGGGGGTGCTCGGGCGGCCGGCGGTGCGCGACGGCCAGTGGCGCCTGCTCGAATGCGTCCCGGCCTGGGAGGGCAACGGTTCCTGGGACGGCTTCAGCGCCTGGCTTTGGCGTGGAGACGACGGCGAGCGGCTGCTGGCCGCGGTGAATTACGCCGGAACGCAGGGCCAGTGCTACGTGCGGGTGCCCCTGCCGGAGCTGTCGGGCCGCATGGTGCGCCTCAAGGACCTGACCGGTCCGGCCGCCTATGACCGCGACGGCAACGACCTGTTGTCGCGCGGTTTGTACCTGGACCTGCCGCCCTGGGGCTACCACGTGTTCGAGCTATTCGTGCTCGCCTGAATGACCGGCAGGCCGATCCGTCCGGACGCCGCCGTTCTTTCCTGGTTCTTGCACGGAACCGGCGTCCGCGCGTAGTCTGATTGCAATGGCTGCGGCCGGTGCGTCCGCTGCCGCGTGCACGAAAAACAACCGATCAATGGAGGAGAGCCAACGATGATCAAGCCCAACGGAGTCCACCATCTCGCCATCACCACGGCGAAGATGAAAGAGCAGATCGCGTTTTTCAACGAAGTGCTGGGCATGGAGCTGTGCGCCCTGTACTGGATGCACGGCGTGGAAGGCTACTGGCACGGCTTCATGAAGGCCAACGATTCCTGCTACGTGGCGTTCGTGTGCGCGCCGGCGATCAAGGAAATCCCGGTGGAGCTCGGCAAGACCCACGCCGGCAACCCGGTGTCGCCGTGCTCGGCGGGGGCGATGCAGCATCTGGCGTTCAACGTCGACACCGAAGAGGAAATGCTGGCGATGCGGGACCGCATCCGCGCCAAGGGCATCCAGGTGTTCGGGCCGGTGGACCATGGCCTGTGCAAGTCGATGTATTTCGCCGGGCCGGAAAACCTGGCCCTGGAAATCGCCACCTCCAAGGCTGCGATCGACGGCAATGCCTGGATCGACCCGGAAGTGGCGGCGCTGGCCGGCATCACGCCGGAGGAGATCCGCCGCTACAAGAGCCACCAGCCGTTTCCCGGCCGCGAAGGCTCGGTGCCGCAGCCGCCCTACAATCCGGCCAGGCCACACCTGGCGCCGGATGCGATGGCCGAAGCCTGGGGGCGCATGTCGGACGCCGAGTTCTACGCCATGATCAGCAACACCCAGCCGCCGGTGAAGGCGGCGGCCTGACCGCGACGGGTGCAGCCCGAGTCCAAGCTAGCGCGGCGCCGCTTCGAGCGCTTCCACCAGCAGTGCCAGCGCGGCCTCGGCAAAAGCCCACATGTTGGCGACGCGATCGCTGCTGCCGGTGCGCAGCGTGCGCACCCGCTTGACCGGGCCGGCCACGGCCATGCAGGTGTGGCCGGCCGGGTCGCCGTACGGATTGCCGGTCGGGCCGGCGGCGCCGGTCTCCGACAACCCCCAGGCAATGCCGCCATGACGCACGCGCACCGTCTCTGCCAGGAGCTCGGCATAAGGCTCGGAGCTGGAACGGATGCCCCGGGCGCGCATGTCGTCGAGCGAAATGCCGACGAGACCGCCAATGGACAGCGCGGAATAGGTGATGGCGCCGCCGGCGTAGTACGCCGAGGCGCCCGGCACCGCCAGGAGGCTCGCCGAAATCAGCCCGCCGGAGGAGGTTTCGCCGACCGCGATCTTCTCGCCGCGCGCCTTGAGCAGGGCGCCGGCGCGGGCGCCCATGGCCAGGATGTCATGCATGCCGGTGTTCTCCTTGCGCGAGGCAGCCGCGGCGTCCGCGCGCCGGAGCGGCCGGCGCCCGAGGCCGCGGGTTCGGGCCGTGGCTGGCTGCGCGCAGCGCAGCGCAGGGTGAGCGATGGATCGTGCGGAATTATATGCGAACATCGGCATGGCAGATTGCGATGAACAGGCATTCGCGACCATCGACCGACTCGAGCATGCCGGAGGCTTCCACGCCCGACGACGAAAACATCCGTGCCTGGACCCTGTGTTCGATCGCGCTGCTCGATACGCCGCCGGAAGAGCGCTTCGACCGCCTGACGCGCCTGGCGCGGCGGCTGTTCGAGGTGCCCGCGGCGCTGGTCACGCTGGTCGACGGGCAGCGCGTGTGGTTCAAGTCGTGCGACGGGCTGGACTTGCGGCAGGTGCTCCGCGATCGCTCGTTCTGCGCGCACGCGATCCAGGGCGAAGAGATGCTGGTCGTCCCCGATGCCCTGGCCGATGCGCGGTTCCGCGACAGTCCGCTGGTGGCAGGCGAACGTCCCGTCCGCTTTTATGCGGGCTATCCGCTGGTGGTTTCCAACGGCGCGCGGCTGGGCACGTTCTGCCTGCTCGATTTCAAGCCGCGCCAGCTGGATGAGGAACAGCGCCAGGCGCTGCGCGACCTGGCGCACAGCGCGGCGCTGGCGATCGACGCGGACCTCGCGCAGGCACGCCTGCGCGCGAACGAAAAGATCCTGCGCGAAAGCGAAATGCGGATGGCGCTGGCGATTGCGGGCAGCGGCACCGGCATCTGGGACCGCAATATCCCGACCGGCGAGATCCACTATTCGAGCGGCTGGAAGGCCATGCTCGGCTACTCCGATTCGGAAGTGAGCAACCGGATCGAGGACAGCTACAAGCGCGTGCATCCCGACGACCTCGCCTACGTGCAGGGGGCAATACAGGCGCATTTCGAGCGCAAGACCGAAAGCTACGAAGTCGAGCACCGCATCCGTTGCAAGGACGGCAGCTACAAATGGATCCTGAGCCGCGGCAAGGTGGTGGTGCGCGACGCCCAGGGCGGGGCCCTGCGCATGATCGGCACGACCAGCGACATCACCGCCAAGCGCGCGCTTTCGGAGCGCCTGCAGCAGAGCTTCGACCTGATCAGCAGTCTCACCAACGAAGTGCCGGGGCTGGTGTTTCAATACCGCATGCTGCGCGACGGGCAGTCGTTTTTCTCATACGCCAGCGCCGGCATCCGGGACATCTATGAGCTCGAGCCGGAGCAGGTCGCCGCCAGCGTCGCCGAGGTCCACAAGATCATCCACCCGGACGACCTGGCGCGCTATTGCGCCTCGCTGGAAGCCTCCGCCGCTAGCCTGACGCCCTGGCACCTGGAATACCGTGTCCTGCTGCCCAGGCAAGGCCTGCGCTGGCGTCAGGGCGATGCGCGGCCGCAGCGCCTGGCCGACGGCAGCACCGTCTGGCACGGCTTCATCACCGACGTGACCGAGCGCAAGCGTATCGAGGCGGAACTGCAGGAATTCGCCACGGTCGACTACCTGACGCAGCTGCCCAACCGGCGTTATTTCATGGCCCGCATCGAGGAGGAACTGGCGCGGATTCGCCGCGCCGACGGCATGCCGGCGGTGGTGATGATGTGCGACCTGGACCATTTCAAGGCGATCAACGACCGCTGCGGCCACGCCGCCGGCGACCAGGCGCTCAAGCACTTCGCCGGCATCCTGGGGCAGGAACGGCGCAAGAGCGACCTGGTCAGCCGCGTCGGCGGCGAGGAATTCGCCGTGCTGCTGTGCGATGCGGGCGTCGAAGCGGCCGTCGCGTTCGCCGGACGGTTGCAGCAGCGGCTGGCCGAGATGCCGCTGCAGACCGGCGGCTACCGGATTTCCCTGACCGTCAGCATCGGCATCGCCACCATGACGGCGGCCGATTCCAGCGCCGACCTCGCCTTGAGCCGCAGCGACAGGGCGCTGTACCGGGCCAAGGAGCGGGGCCGCAACCGCGTCGAGTGCTACTGAGCGACGGACCTGAGGCGGAATCCGCCGGAGCCGTCGCCGCTATGCGGCTAACCTCTGCGCTCCGCGATGGGTGCGAATCCGGCAGGGCTCAGTGCATCACCTGGCGGCCGGCATCGGCATCCAGCGCACGGCCGCGCAACGATTCGATCAAAGTCCGGATCGCCGGCAGGCTTGCCGTCATCCGCCGCTCGTCGTCGGTCCAGCAGTAAACCGCGGCTTCGACCTGGTCGCGCGGCTTTCCGCAGTCCTGCATCAGCGCGCGAATCAACTCTTCCGTGGCTGCATCAGACCCGGGCGCCTGGCCGACGGAATCCGCTCGATCCGCGGCGCAGTGCTGCGGACCGAGCAGCCGCGCAAACCCGATCGCCAGCGTGAGCAGCGCGCACAGCGTCGTGGTCGCCAGCAGGATCCCCACGAGACAGATGGTCATCCCTGCCGCGACCTGGATGAATAGCGGCTGGGAGCCTAGCCAGTTGACCATGTGTGCATCTCCGTCGAGTGAAACCCTGCGCAAAACCTTAGTCGCGGTCCGTGGTTGCCGCAATCGGTCGAATGCAAACAGAACAAGCTTAGAATTCGTTCGGGCGCGCGCTTCCCGGAGCGCCTTCGTGCCCGGCCGGAAGCATTCGCCGATGCGCTAGACTGAGCTGCATGAACGACCGACCGATCCGGCAGCGTTGCTCCATGCCCGGGGTGCCGCGGAACGCGCGATGAAGGCGGAATCCGTTACCCACGCGGCGGTGCGGCTCGACGTCTGGCTCTGGGCGATCCGGTTTTTCAGGACCCGCGCACTCGCCAAGCAGGCGATCGAGGGCGGCAAGGTCAAGGTCGGAGGCGGACCTGCGAAGCCGGCGAAAATGCTGCACGTGGGAGACCGCCTGGAGATTACCCGCGGCCAGGACCGTTACGAGATTGAAGTCGTTGCGCTGAGCGAGCAGCGCGGCTCGGCGACGATCGCCCAGAAGTGCTACCGCGAATCCGAAACCAGCCGGATCGCGCGCGAAGCGGCGTCGGAGCAACGGCGGCTTACCATGGCCGGCTACGCCAAGCCTCCCACCAAGCCCGACAAGCGTGCGCGGCGACTGATCCGCGCACTCGGCGACATCGATGCCTATTGACGCACCCTAAGGGCATGCCGCGGCCAAATCCGGCGATCGCCGGGGAAGGGCCCGCTCCGTTCGGTCGCCGCGTCACCGCCCGGCCCGCAGGCATACCCGGCCGGCCGGGCACCTGAGCCGACGCGGAGCGGCGAACCTCGCGCGGGGCAGCCGGCAAAGCGTTGCCGGCCCTGCGAGGAGGCTGCTTTCGTTTCGACCTGATCGGCTGCATCACCCGGGCCGCATGAACGGCACACCGGCCGGGTTCACGCACCGCATCACGCCGCCCGGCGGCGCTTGATCCACATCAACGCACGAGGCCGGACCTGCGCCCTAAGGTATGGCTACCAGGGGCCTGCACGCTTCCGGGGCGGCGAGAGAGGATTCGCGAATGCGTACGAAGCTATTGCTTGCCCCATATCAGCTCGACGGGATATCGCTGGGCAACCGTATCGTGATGGCGCCGATGACGCGCGCGCGGGTTCCGGCACCGGCGTTCGCTCCGACCGCGACGACGGCGGAATATTATGCCCAGCGCGCGTCGGCAGGCCTTATCGTCTCGGAGGGCATCGCGGTTTCGTCGCAGGCGCGCGGCTATTGCAATACGCCAGGGCTCTACAATTTCGAGCAGGAAATCGCGTGGAAGCAGGTCACGGACGCCGTACACCGTCAAGGCGGGCGCATTTTCGCCCAGCTCTGGCACTGCGGCCGTATTTCCCATGTCAGCGTTCACGCCGATGGTGCGGCGCCGGTCGGCGCGGGTGCGACCTGCGCCGAAAGCAAGACCCTGGGTTGCGACCGGGAAACCGGGCAGTCCGTGGTGGTGGCCTGTTCGCCTCCGCGTGCCCTGGCTGCCGACGAAGTGGAGCGGACCCGCGACGAGTTCGCCCGCGCAGCCGGCAGGGCGATGGCCGCCAACTTCGATGGCGTCGAAATCCATGCGGCGGACGGCTATCTGCTCGATCAGTTTCGCTGCCCGTTTCTCAACCATCGCCTGGATCGATACGGCGGCAACCTTGAAAACCGCTGTCGCCTCCTGCTGGAAACCAGTGCCGCGGTTGCCGCGGTCACCGGTGCCGCACGAGTCGGTGTCCGCCTGTCGCCGCTGGGAATCGCCAACGATATGCGGTTCGACCCGGAGCCGGAGGCGACTTACGGCTACATTGCGCGCGAACTGGGGCGCCAGGGTGTCGTCTATCTGCATCTGAACGACCAGGACGGCAGTTGGATCCATCATGCGCACGATCCCTTGCTGCTGGGGATACGCCGCGCGTTTTCGCAGACGCTGATCCTGTGCGGGGGGTTCGATGCCGAGCGGGCCGAAGCCGCACTTCGTGCAGGTACCGGCGACTTGATTGCATTCGGCCGTCTCTACGTTTCCAACCCCGATCTGGCGGAACGTCTGGGCGGCGGCCTGGCGCTGGCGCCGTATGATCCGAAGACCTTTTATCGGGACGGAACCTCGGGCTACGTCGACTATCCTCCCGCCGGGCCAATGCCTGCAAGGCCGACGGCGAGCGGTTGATCGTTGTGATTTCCGGCGGCCCGCAATCGCATCCCGAGCGCTCGCCGGCAGGCACGGACGACGCCCTGGGCGACAAGCTGGCGTTTTTGCGAAAGCCGACCGCCTATGCCGAAGCCACTGCGTGGGTGGAGGCGCGCGAAACCCACATGTCCTGGGTATTTCTGACCGAAGGGTACGCGTACAAGCTGAAGAAACCGGTCCGCTACTCTTACCTGGATTACGCAAGCCTGGAACGGCGCCGCTCCATGTGCGAGCAGGAAGTGCTGCTCAATCGCCGGCTGGCAGCCTGGGTGTACCTGGGCGTGGCCGCGCTGGTGCGCGATGCGGCCGGACAGCTTGCGCTGTGCGCCGCGGGTACGCCGGTGGGCGGCACCGTGGTCGAATGGCTTGTGCAGATGCGGCGCCTGCCCGAGGAGCGGATGCTCGATCACGCGATCAGGCGGAACGCCGTGCACGAAGTGGATGCCGCGCGCACGGCGGGCCACGTCGCGGCGTTCCTGGCGCACGCACCGCGCGCGGCCCGAACCGCGCAGGAGCACATTGGGCGCCAGCGCCGGGCCATCGCCGAAAATGCCGCGGCCATCGCCGCCGCCCGCTTGCCGGGGGGGCAGGCCGAGCGGGTGACCGAGCGGCTTTCGGCATTTCTCGACAACCGCAACGGGGCGCTCGAAAGCCGCGTCGCAGCGGGAAAAATCGTGGAAGGACACGGCGACCTGCGCCCGGAGCACGTCTTCCTGGGACAGCCCGCAGCGGTGATCGACTGCATCGAGTTCGACCGCGAGCTGCGGCTGATCGATCCGTTGGAGGAGCTGGCCTTCCTGTGGATGGAATGCATCCGTCTCGGCGCCGGGCAATGGGGCGAGATGTTCCTCCAGGTCTATCTGCGTGAAAGCGGCGACCGTGCGGCGGAAGAGCTCCTGCAGTTCTACATGAGTTCGCGGGCTTTTCTGCGTGCACGGCTTGCCCTGGGGCACCTCGACGGCGCGCACGACGCGAAGCATTGGCTGGGGAAAGCGGAGGAATACCTGGAAATCGCCGGCCGCTTTGCCGCCGGCCTTTAGAGCCTATAACGCCATGAATCGCACACGCGACGGCGGCGGTTTTTGCGCAGTGCAAGTCGCGAGGCGCGCGCATGCTGGTTGCATGTAAGCGCCGAGCGGCGCCGCAATGCGCAAAAGCGCCCCCGACTCGGAGCGTGCGCCAGCACGGTGGAGCGGGAGGGGGCGCCTGCGACGGCTCCCGCACCCGCTGCTGCGCAGACACCGTGTCGCCGTCGCCCCCGTCCCGAAGGGTTGCGCCCAAAATGGCGCCATGCTGCGTTGTCGCCCTTGGCCATGGAATCACCATGGCCTGCGGGCTCCGCCTTGCCTGGCGCCATTTTGGGCAGCAACGCGTGCGCGATTCATGGCGTTATAGGCTCTAAGGTGCCGCAGGTGTCACTCGGGCAGGTCGGTCAACTCCACGATCGAGCGGCCCTGGTGCAGCCGCAGCATGCAGTCGGCCAGCAGCGGCGCGATGTCCAGTTCCACCAGCTTTGCGGCCGCAGCGGTGCCTCGCAACCTGAATGGCGCCACCGAGTTGCTGATCACTATCTGATCGAAGGCCGGGTCGGCAAGCGCCTCGGCGGCATTGGATACGAACAGTCCGTGCGAGGCAGCGGCCATGACTTTGCGCGCGCCGCGCTCGCGGCAGGCCCGCGCCGTTCTGAGCAAGGTCCCACCGGTGCCGATGAGATCGTCGACGATGATCACGGCGCGGTTTTCAAAGTCGCCGACAATACGTTCGCCGCTGACGACACCGCCGCTGCGCCGCTTCTCCATGAAGCCGCTTTCCACCGGCCGCCCAAGCCGGCGCGCAAATGCACGCCGGAACGCTTCGGCACGTTTGATGCCGCCCTCGTCGGGGCTCACCACCACGAGGTCCCCGCTTCCGGCATGCGACAGAAAATGTTCCACGAACAGCCCGCGCGCCTCCAGATGCTCGGTACGGCAGCGAAAGCCGTTCTGGAACGCGGCAAGGTTGTGGACGTCCAGCGTGACCACGCAGTCGCTGCCCACCGCTTCGAACAGGCACCCCAGGTAGCGCGAGGTGACCGGATCGCGCGGCTTGGTCTTGCGGTCCTTGCGCGCGTAGCAGAGGTAAGGCGCCATCACGGTGACGCGCGCTGCGGCGGCATCTTTCAGCGCGGCGACGAAAAACAGCAGGCGGCACAGCTTGTCGTTGACGCTGCCGCCGGCGTCGCCGTAAAGAGAGTGCAGGACATACACGTCGCGCTCCCGCACGCTGGCCAGCGGACGCGCCTTGTGCTCGCCGTCCTCGAAATCGCGTTCCTCGTGGGGGGCGAGCGGCAGGCCGGCTTTGGCCGCAACGCGCTCGCCCAGTTCGCGCGTGGCCTCGAGGGCGAATAGAAGCGGGGATGCATCCCACACGGTGAAGTTCTCCTGCGCTGCGCCAGCGTGCGCGCGGCGGCTCCGATAGGCTTGGCGCAGGCTAACCGCGCCAGTCGGCGCACGTCTATGATCCCGGTCAAGTCCGCATGCGGCGTGCCGGGCGCGAGCCCGGATTTCCTGGTCTGTCGGCGGATGCGCCGTGCGGATGGCCGGCCCGGCCGGATCAGCTCCAGCGCAGGGCCAGCGTTCCGTCGGCCCGTTCCTCGACGCCGCTGCCGAGCGCTTTGCATTCGCGCCTGAGTGTGGCCAACAGCCAGCGCCGGTCGTCCGCATGCGGACGTTCGAGGCGAAATCGCCGGATGAGCGTCGGCGTCATCTCCAGCGAATCGAGCCGCCCGCTGGCGCAGTCGAGCCTTGGGAAGTACATCAGGCCCAGTTCGCCGCGGTACTCGTCATGGCCTCCAATGCCCTCGTAATCGTTGAGAAAATCGCCGCAGCCATAAAGGAGCAGGCGGCCGCGGTACACTTCGATGGCCTTGACGTGATGCGCAGAATGCCCGTGCAGCAGGTCGATGCCGCAATCGTCGATCAGGCCATGCGCAAAATCGCGCTGTTCGGGCGGTATCGGATAGCCCCAATTGCCGCCCCAGTGGATCGAGAACAGCGCCAGGTCCCCGGGGCGCTTGTACTGGCGGACATTGGCGGCAATAAGGCGCAGTGTTTCCTGCGACAGGTCCGGCAGCAAATGCACGCCGGCGGAGCTGCGGCCAGCGGCCCATTCCGGCGGGACGCCGCAGTCTGCGGTCGCCGCGGCAAACAGCAGGACCCGGTTCTTCAGCCTGGTTTCGAGGATCGCCGGCGCCTGTGCGGACTGCAGGTCCTGTGCCGCGCCTGCGGTTTTGATGCGCACCTGGCCGAGTGCCGCCAGCGTATCGGCCAGGCCTTGACGCCCCCAGTCGAGAACGTGATTGTTGGACAGGACGCAGCAGTCGATCCCGGCGACGGTGAGGCACGGCGCATTGGCGGGATGCATGCGGTAGTTGATGCCTTTAGGCCAGGGCTCGCCGGCGGCGGTAACCGCCGTTTCGAGATTGACGATGCGGACATCGGGCCTGCGGCGCTCGAGTTCCGCCAGCGCAATGCCCCAGGGGTACGAAAATGCCGCTGGACGCGGTATCGGCCCGTTGGCGGCTTCGGCGAGCCGCAGGTAGTCGAGCGCGTTGCGCACCCAGGGTTCGTACAGCTCCGGCTTCGACGGATGCGGCAGGATCTGATCCATGCCTCTTCCGGTCATGACGTCGCCGCAGAGAAACAGCGTGACCAGGGCGGGAGCGTCTGCCGAAGACCTTGAGCCGTGCCGGTCGGCAGCGAAGGCGGCGGGCGCCAGCCGAGCCGCCGGAAGGCTCATGGCCAAGAGAGCCACCAGCTGCATGAATCGTCGCCGTCGCATAGAGGTCCGATCAACCGCGGCGCGTTCATGGCGCAGGGCTTGCCGATGCACCTGCGCCAGGATCAGCGCCGCAGGGAACGGCAGCGGATCGAGGGATCCGCAAAAACACGCCGGCGATCCGCGCCAACGATTTCATGCTGCCAGTGTGGAGGACGCATCGCCAGCCTGCTTTGACCCATATCAAGGCGCCGGCGCCGGGCTGGACATTACAGTTGCTGGCATTCCGAGGGCTGCGCCGGCGGATTTCCCAAAGCCGCGCATCGTCCAGGCAACCAAGGAGGCGGTCATGCGTGTCGGCGAAGCGTGCAACAGGACTGTGGTCGTGGCAACGGCGGACACGGCAATCGTGGAGGCGGCGCAATTGATGCGCCAGTACCACGTGGGTACCCTGGTCGTGGTGGAGCGCGATGGGCAGACGGCACGTCCCGTCGGGATGGTGACGGACAGGGATGTGGTGGTGGAGGTCGTGGCCAAGGAGGTGCCGCTCGAAAGAGTCGTTTTGGGCGATATCATGAGCACCGAGATCACCATCGCCAACGAGGACGATGATTTGCTTGAGACGCTGGACCGGATGCGGGATCGGGGCGTCCGCAGAATGCCTGTGATTGGCCAGGGAGGTGCGTTGATCGGCATCCTGGCGGTGGACGACGTGCTGGAATTGCTCGCCGAAACCATCGGCCGCATCCCGCAGCTCGTCAGGTTCGAGCAGCAAGTGGAAGCCAGGCACCGGCCGTAGGAAGCTGAAGCGCGCCCGGATCGCCACGCGCGAGCGGGCGCGGGAGGGCAGCGATACACGGGCGGATGAGGCGATATGATCGATTCGGCGGGAATCCGGCCCCAAGCCGGAGATGCATTGGTCATCGTGGAAATCCAGCGCGACTTTCTGCCGGGCGGGAGCCTTGCCGTGCCCGGCGGCGATGCCGTGGTGCCGGCGATGCGGCGCTGCATGAAATTGTTCGAGCACGGCGGCTTGCCGATTTTTGCGACGCGTGACTGGCACCCGCCGGACCACTGCTCGTTCCGCGCGCAAGGCGGCCCATGGCCGCCGCACTGCGTTGCCGGGAGCAGGGGCGCACAGTTCGCCGGGGCACTGCAGATGCCTGCCTCGGCAAACGTGATCTCCAAGGCAACGACGCCGGGCAAGGACAGCTATTCCGGCTTCGAAGATACGGATCTCGACGCGCAGCTCCGCGCGCTGCGGGTGCGCCGCCTGTTTGTCGGCGGACTGGCCACCGATTATTGCGTGCTCAACACGGTGCGGGATGCCTTGCGCCTGGGCTACGCGGTCGTGCTGCTCACCGATGCCTGCGGCGCCCTGGACGTCAATCCCGGCGACGGCCGGCGCGCGCTCGATGAAATGCAGCGCCTCGGTGCACGGCTGGTGGAATCCGCGGACCTGCCGGAATGAACATCACCGACATAGACCCCGCCTCGAGCGCACTGCTCACCGATCTGTACCAGCTCACCATGCTGCAGGCGTACTTCGACCGCGGCATGCACGACATCGCCGTCTTCGAGTTCTTTGCGCGCAAGCTGCCGCGGAACCGGAATTTCCTGGTCGCGGCCGGCCTGGAGCAGGCCATCGACTATCTCGAAGGGTTGCGCTTCACCGAGGCGGAACTGGATTGGGTGGCGCGTCACGGCGCCTTCAAGCCGGACTTCGTGGATTATCTGGCGGGATTGAAGTTCTCCGGCGACGTGCATGCGATGCCCGAAGGAACGGTATTCTTTCCCGATGAGCCGATCCTGCGCGTGGTGGCTCCGCTGCCGGAGGCGCAATTGGCGGAGTCGCGCCTGATCAACCTGCTCAATTTCCAGAGCATGATCGCCAGCAAGGCCGTCCGCTGCGTGCTGGCAGCGCCCGGCAAGTTGCTGGTGGACTTCGGCATGCGCCGCGCCCACGGAGCGGAAGCGGGCCTGCTGGCGGCACGGGCCAGCTATATCGCCGGCTTCGACGGCACCGCCACGGTACTGGCGGGGGCACGGTTCGATATCCCCTTGTTCGGCACCATGGCGCATTCCTTCATACAGGCGCACGATGACGAAGCGCAGGCGTTCGAGCATTTCGCCCGCAGCCTGCCGCAGAACGTGGTGCTTCTGATCGACACCTACGACACCGAAGCCGCCGCCGAAAAAGTCGCAGTCCTGGCGCGGCGACTGCTGCACGAAGGCATCGTCGTCCACGGCGTGCGTATCGACAGCGGCGACCTCGGCGAGCACGCGCGCAAGGTGCGCAAGATCCTCGACGACAACGATCTCAGGAAGGTGACGATTTTCGCCAGCAGCAGCGTGGACGAGCGCAAGATCCAGGCGCTGCTGCAGGACGCCTGTCCGCTCGATGGATTCGGCGTGGGCACGCACATGGACACGTCGTCCGATGCACCCTATCTCGACTGCGCCTACAAATTGCAGGAATACGCCGGGCGCGCGCGCCGCAAGCGTTCCGAAGGCAAGGCCACCTGGCCGGGGCGCAAGCAGGTCTACCGGCAGCTCGATGCGCAGGGCCGCATGCGCGGCGACATTCTGACGCTGGAGCAGGATGTTCAGGAAGGCGTGCCGCTGCTAGGCCCGGTCATGCGTGGCGGCCGCCGTGTCGGCACCGCGCCGTCGCTGGCGAGCGTCCGCGCACGGCTGCGGCAGGAGATGGGGCAGCTGGGCGATGCCTTGCGCTCGCTCGATCAGGCGCCGGCGTATCCGGTGACGGTGAGCCCGGCATTGCGCGGGCTGGCCGAAGAAGTGGACCAGAAGATGGCCTGAGCGGTATTTGCCGCGTGGCTCGAAGGGTGCAGCCCGGCCGCCGGAGCGCTATCGCGCCCCGGGCCGCAGGGCTTGCCGGCCGCACCGGCGGGCGGTCACGTGGCTTGTTGCGAGGCGGGCGGATCGGAATGCCCTGCTCCGAGTATCTCGGCATAGTCACGGGCCGATCGGTTCCAGCTGAAATCGGCGGCCATGCCGTTGCTCTGCAGCCCGCGCCAGCGAACCGGGTCGGCCTGGTAGGTACCGACGCAACGGTCCACGGCTGAAATCATTGCGCCGCCGCTCGGTTCTTCAAAGACGAAGCCGGTGGGTGCGGCGCCTGGCGTATCGGCGTCGGTGACGCTGTCCGCCAGCCCGCCGATGCGGCGCACCACCGGGACCGTGCCGTAGCGCATGGCATAGAGCGGGGCGAGGCCGCAGGGCTCGAAGCGCGATCCATGCAGCAGCAGATCGCCGCCGGAATGCAGCTGGTGCGCCATTGATTCGGTGTAGCCGATGCGCACCGCGGCACGGCCGGGAAACACGTCCGGCAGCTCCTTGAAGCCGCTTTCCAGATCCCTGTCTCCGCATCCCAGCATCGCAAACTGCATGCGCGGCGTACGCTGCATCAGACCGGGCAGGTGGCGGAGCATGACGTCCGCCATTTTCTGCGGTGTGATGCGGCTGACGAAGATGGCGAGCGGCGCTTTCGCGTCCACGCTCAGGCCGAGGGATCGTTGCAGATCGGCCTTGCAGGCATCCTTGCCGCCGAAATCGGCTCGACTGTAGCGGCGTGAGACGAGCGGGTCGTGGGACGGATTCCATAAGTCGGAGTCGATCCCGTTCATGATGCCCACCAGGTCGGCGGACCGCGCACGCAGCAAGCCGTCGAGCCCGCAGCCGAATTCCGGCGTGCGGATCTCGCGCGCGTAGGTCGGGCTGACCGTGGTGATCTTGTCCGCGTACCGAATGCCGGCTTTGAGGAACGAGAAATCACCGTAAAATTCAGCGCCATCCATGCTGCAGGCCGATTCGGGCACGCCGAGCTGACGGAGGGCATCGAGGCCGAATTTGCCGGAGAACGCGGCATTGTGAATGGTGAAAACGGTTCGGGGACGCGGCTGCGC
Source organism: Nevskia sp. (assembly GCA_016779605.1). GTDB lineage: Bacteria > Pseudomonadota > Gammaproteobacteria > Nevskiales > Nevskiaceae > Nevskia. Next base: position 19,857 of record JADHNH010000054.1, read on the forward strand.
GGCGAAATGGAGCCACATCGGCACCAGCCCGGTATGCCAGTCGTGGCAATGCACGACATCCGGGCGCCAGTCGATTCCGGCCTGCCCCAGGGCGATGCGGGCCGCAGCGTCGCACAGAGCGGCGAAACGGCGCGCATTGTCCGGCCAGTCATGCCCCTGTTCGTCGGCGTACGGCGAGCCGGGGCGCTGGTAAAGCTCCGGGCAATCGAGCAGCCATACCGGCAAGCCGGAATCCGGCATGCGGCCGCCGATCAATCTCAGCGGAGCGCCGCCAACGATCGTGCCGGAACCGGCGTCGAGGCGCGGCGACAGGATCTGCGCCAGCGCCGACGGATAGGCTGGCATGAACAGCCTGACGTCGGTTCCGAGGTGTGCCAGCGCCTTGGGGAGCGCCGACACCACGTCGGCCAGTCCCCCGGTCTTCGCCAGCGGAAATATTTCTGCCGCCACGACCAGGACTTTGAGCGGTAGGGACGGCGTATCAACCGAACATTCCGGTTGCGGCCTCGGATCAGGGGACTCAGCCCTATCGGTTATCACGGCAGCCTGCTCCGCCGGAATTGGGACGTCGCCTACGCCGGCAGCATCCCCGGCGGACGGGTCGGATCATGCCTTGAGGTCGCGCCGATCGACCTCCGCCTCGGCCGCAAGCCAATCTTCCACCTCATGGCCGGGCGCAAACCCGCGCTGCTGGGCACGGAAATAAGCGGCACGCGCAATACGCGACTCGCGTTCCGCCCAGTTGCCCGGAGACTTGTCGCCAGCGGAAGGATGCCCGGACTGTTGGTCAATCTGATCTTCGCTCATGACACCCTCTCATGAAGGGCACACCTGCCGAATATGCGCCAACCGGCGTCCGCGACCAAAGGGATTCAATGAACGGATTCGCAAATCGGCTCACTGTCCATATTATGCAAGCTATTGGCATTCCGGTAATCGTGCATTGACCGAGATCAATAGGACCCATCTCAAAAACTGCTGCGCTTGCGATTTGGCGTGCCGTAGGCGCGCCAAATGGCAAGCACTCGCAGATCGCATTTTTGCCGGAGTTGCGACGGTGCTCAAGCCGATGCCGGTCCAGTCTGCCCCGGCGCATCCGGCGCGCACCCGGGGTCGGCGGCGAAAGCAGCCTTCGAGGTCACTTGACATGGGTCAACGCAGGCTTGATCGTCGCGGCGCATCGTTTGAGCTGGCCAACGGTGGACGGACACCATGCCCTGGGACATCATCCACAAGATGCGGGATCCGGCAGCTTGCGCGCCGTGGCTGGAAGATTACGACAAGACCCGCGCAGGCTTCTCCTGGGCCCAGGCGCGCGCGCTGCTGACCGGTTTGCCGCAAGGGCGCGGCCTCAATATTGCGCACGAGGCGGTCGATCGCCATGCCCTGGGCGCGCGCGGACGCCACGTGGCGCTGCGCTGCCTCGCGCGCGATCGCGCTGCCGGTGAACTGACTTATGCCGCACTGAGCGCGCAGACCAATCGCTTTGCCAACGTCCTGCGCCATCTTGGAGTGGCGGCGGGCGAGCGCGTATTCATGCTGTCCGATCGTATTGCGGAGCTTTATATCGCCGCTTTCGGCACGTTGAAAAACCGCAGCGTGTTCTGCCCGATGTTCGCGGCGTTCGGGCCGGAGCCGATCCGCGCGAGACTGGCGCTGGGCGAGGCCGCTGTGCTGGTCACAACTGCCGCTTTGTACCGGCGCAAGGTCGCCGGCATCCACGCGCAATTGCCGGGTCTGCGGCATGTGCTGCTGGTCACCGACGACCCGGCCGATGCCGAGCTGCTGAAGTCGCCCGGCGTGAGCGACTTCAGGCAGCTGCTGGCAGAGGCCTCCGCGCAGTTCGAGATACCGCCGACCGCACCGGAGGATCCGGCGCTGCTGCATTTCACCAGCGGCACCACCGGAACTCCCAAGGGCGTGGTCCACGTTCACGAGGCGGTGGCGGTACATTGCGCCACCGCGCGCTTCGTGCTCGACCTGCACGACGAGGACATCTTCTGGTGCACGGCCGATCCGGGCTGGGTTACCGGCACCTCCTACGGCATCGTGGCGCCGCTCGCTCTGGGCGTGACGCTGGTGGTGGATCGCGAGGAATTCGATCCGGAGCGCTGGTACGGCATCCTGCAGGACGAGCGGGTGAGCGTCTGGTACACGGCACCGACGGCGATTCGCATGCTGATGAAATACGGCGCCCAGCCGGTGCGATCGCACGAGCTGTCTTCCTTGAGGCACATCTGCAGCGTCGGCGAGCCGCTCAATCCCGACGCCGTCGTTTGGGGCCGGGACACCTTCGGCATCGCATTCCACGACAATTGGTGGCAGACCGAGACCGGCGGAATCATGATCGCCAACTACCCGGCCATGGACATCCGTCCCGGTTCGATGGGCAAGCCGCTGCCGGGCATCGATGCGGCGATCGTTCGGCGGGAAAAGGATGGTCGCATCACGGTATTGGACGCGGGCGTCGAGGGCGAACTGGCGCTGCGGCAGGGCTGGCCGTCCATGTTCCGCGGTTACCTCCACGACGCGGCCCGATATCGCCAATGTTTCGCCGACGGCTGGTACCTAACCGGCGACCTGGCGCGGCGCGATGGCGACGGCTATTACTGGTTTGTCGGCCGTGCCGACGACGTGATCAAGTCCGCCGGCCACCTGATCGGCCCCTTCGAGGTTGAAAGCGCCCTGCTGGAACATCCCGCCGTCGCGGGCGCCGGCGTGATCGGCAAGCCCGACCCGGTGGTGGGCGAGACGGTCAAGGCCTTCGTCGAACTCAAGCATGGCATCGACGGCGACGAGGCGCTGCGCAAACAGATCCTGGGGTTCGCGCGCAAGCGCCTGGGCGCGGCCATCGCGCCCAAGGAGATCACGTTTGCGCGGAACCTGCCCCGCACGCGGTCGGGCAAGATCATGCGGCGGCTGCTCAAGGCGCGCGAGCTTGGCTTGCCCGAAGGCGACATCTCGACCCTGGAGCCAGCCGCGTGACCGATCCGTCGCTCGAAGCGCTGTTGTCGCGTTCCCATGCCCTGGAGCTTTTGCACGGCATGCTGCGCATCCGCAGGTTCGAGGAAAAGTGTGCCGAATTGTACGGACAGCTCAAGATCCGGGGCTTTCTGCACCTGTATATCGGCGAGGAGGCCATCGCCGTCGCCGCCATGGCGGCGTTGGAAAAGTCGGATGCCGTGGTCTCCACCTATCGGGATCACGGCCATGCGCTGGCGCGCGGCATTTCCATGAACGCGGTGATGGCGGAGATGTACGGCAAGCGCACCGGCTGCAGCGGGGGACGCGGCGGCTCCATGCATCTGTTCGACGCTGCAAGCCGCTTCTACGGCGGCAACGCCATCGTCGGCGGCGGGCTGCCGCTGGCGGTGGGTCTGGGTCTGGCGGACAAGATGCAGGGCAGGTCGAATGTCACGGCCTGCTTCTTCGGCGACGGCGCGGTGGCGGAAGGCGAATTCCACGAATCCATGAACCTGGCCGCACTGTGGCGCCTGCCGGTGCTGTTTCTGTGCGAAAACAACTATTACGCCATGGGCACCGCGCTGGAGCGCGCGCAATCGGAAACCGACATCAGCGCCAAGGCCCGCAGCTACCGCATCCCGGCCGAAGCGGTTGACGGAATGGACGTGACCGCGGTGGAACAGGCCGTGCGGCAGGCGGTTGCCGCCGTGCGCGCCGGCGCGGGCCCGCACTTCCTGGAACTGCGCACCTATCGTTTCCGCGCACATTCCATGTTCGACGCCGATCTGTACCGCGACAAGGACGAGGTGGAGGCCTGGAAGAAAAAAGGGCCGATCGAGACCCTGGTGCCGAGCCTGCAGCAGGCTGGACTGGTCGATGACGAGGAGATCGACCGGCTGGAACGGGCCGTCGCCGAGGAGATCGCCGCCGCGGTGGCTTTCGCCGAGCAGGCGGAATGGGAGCCGGTCGAGCAGCTGTTGCGCGACGTGTGCGCGCCGGAGCCGCAATGACCGCCGCGAAAGCCACTTACCGCGGGGCGCTGCGGGAGGCCCTGCGGGAGGCGCTGCTCGCCGACCCGCGTGTGTTCCTGATGGGCGAGGACGTCGGCCGCTATGGCGGATCGTATGCCGTAAGCATGGGCCTGCTGGAGGAGTTCGGGCCGGAGCGCATTCGCGACACGCCGCTGTCGGAATCGGCCTTCGTCGGCGCCGGCATCGGTGCCGCCCTGGGCGGCATGCGCCCGATCGTCGAGATCATGACGGTGAATTTCAGCCTGCTGGCGCTCGACCAGATCGTCAACACGGCCGCGGCGTTGCGGCACATGTCCGGCGGCCAATTCCACGTACCGCTGGTGATCCGCATGGCCACCGGCGCCGGGCGCCAGCTGGCGGCCCAGCATTCGCACAGCCTGGAGGCCTGGTACGCACACGTACCGGGGCTGCGCGTGCTGGCGCCGGCGACCCTGCAGGATGCGCGCTACATGCTGCCGCAGGCGCTGCGCCGGGAAGATCCGGTGCTGATCTTCGAGCACGCCCAGCTCTACAACATGGAGGGCGAGCTGACCGCGGAGGCGGCGGAAATCGACATCCGCTCCGCCGCGGTCAGGCGCCCCGGACGCGACCTCAGCCTCATCACCTATGGCGGCAGCCTGCCCAAGACGCTGCGCGCGGCCGAGATGCTTGCGTCGGAAGGCATCGAGGCCGAGGTGCTGGACCTGCGGGTGCTGCGTCCGCTCGACGACCGGGCGCTCGCCGAGTCGGTACGCCGCACGCGCCGCGCCGTCGTCGTCGACGAGGGCTGGCGCAGCGGCAGCCTGGCCGCGGAATTGATGGCGCGTATCGTCGAACTGGCGTTCTATGAGCTTGACGCGCCGCCGGTGCGGGTGTGCACGCAGGAGCTGCCGATACCGTACCCGAAGCACCTGGAGGACGCGGCCCTGCCGCAGGCCGAAACCATCGCGGCCGCGGCTCGCGCCATCGCCAAGCGCCATGTCTGAATTCCGCATGCCGTCGCTCGGCGCGGACATGGACAAAGCCACGCTGGTGCAGTGGCTGGTCAAGCCGGGCGACACCGTCGCCCGCGGCGACCTTGTCGCGGCGGTGGAGACCGACAAGGGCGTGTTCGATATCGAAATCTTCGAGTCCGGCACGATCGAAGCCCTGAAGGTCGGGCTGGACGAGACGGTTCTGGTGGGAACCGTTCTCGCCATCGTGCGCGGGGCGGGCGAGCCGGCCGCTGCCGCGGTTCCGGAAGCGCCCGCCGCCCCGGCGGCTTCCCCGCTGCCGGCGGCCACGCTTCCGCCGCCGGCTCCGGCGATTGCACCCGTTCCAACGACCTTGCAGCCGCGCGCGAAAGTCACGCCGGCGGGACGCAAGCGCGCCCTCGAACTGGGTGTTTCCCTGGATAAGGTTTCCGCCACCGGCGCGGACGGGGCGGTCACGCTCGCGGATGTGGAGCGTGCCGCCGCACAGGCACGCCCCGGCCGCACGCCGGGCGCGGACATGCGCAGTGTCATTGCGGCCTCGATGAGCCGCTCCAAGCGGGAGATCCCGCACTACTATCTCGGCACCACGGTCGACATGAAGCCCGCGATCGACTGGCTCGCAGCGCGTAACCGCGAGCGTCCGATAACCGAGCGCCTGCTGCTCGGCGTACTGCTGGTCAAGGCGGTGGCCCTGGCGCTGCGCGACATGCCCGAATTCAACGGCTGGTGGACCGAAGGCGCCTTCCGCCCCAGCGACCGGATCCACGTCGGCGTCGCCGTCTCCCTGCGGCGGGGCGGCCTGATCGCGCCGGCCCTGCACGATCCAGGCGGGATGGACCTCGACACCCTGATGCGGGCATTCAACGACCTGATGGCACGGGCACGCGGCGGGCATCTGCGCGCATCGGAAATTGCGGACGCAACGATCACGGTGACCAGCCTGGGCGAAAGGGGCGTGGAATCGATCTATCCGATCATCCATCCGCCGCAGGTCGCCATCGTCGGATTCGGCAGCACGGTGACGCGTCCATGGGTGGCTCCGGAAGGCGCAATCGAAGCCCGCCCATGCGTGCATGCCTCGCTGGCGGCCGACCATCGCGTCAGCGACGGTCACCGCGGCGCGCTGTTCCTCGCGGCGATTGCGGGCCTGCTGCAGCAACCGGAGCATCTATGACAGAAGAACAGATCCGCGCGGCGCTGCTCGAGTCGATCGTCGCCGTCGCGCCGGAAGTCGACGCAGCGGCACTCGCAGCCGATACCGACCTGCGGGATCAGATCGACATCGATTCATACGATTTCCTGCAGGTGCTGGTCGGTCTCCACGAGCGGCTGGGCGTGGACGTTCCGGAGACCGACTACCAAAGGTTCCGCACGCTGGACAGCGCCGTCCGCTACCTGGCGGGGCGGGTCCAGGGAAGCTCTGATTGATCGGAGCTTAGGGCCCTGGCTAGTGCGATTTTCGTTTAGTTGCAGACATGTTTGATTCGTCATTTATGCATTTGAATCGATAATGCTCTAGCCCTTGATGCACACCAGCGGTTCGAGCCGCGCCACGCGGCGCGCCACTTCCATATTCAGCTCGCCCTGCGCGCAGGCCAGGACGATCTTGGCGCGCAGCGCCAGCGCCTGAGTGGTCTTATGCCGGCGCGTCCATTCCAGCAGCTGATCGCTCTCCGCCGGCGTCAGTTTCAAC
>JADHNH010000055.1 GCA_016779605.1 Nevskia sp.
TGGCTTCCACAGTGGACGTGGTGACGCCGCGCGCCACCCCGCACCAACCCGGCGCGGAACTGGCGCAGGCCGTGGGCCTCGACATGGCCGCATGGTGGAAGCCGACCGCCGAAGGCTACTTCAAGCACGTTTCCAAGGCAGTGATTCTGGATGCCGTGGGCGCGTTTGCGCCGGATTCCATCACCCGGCTGGCGAAGCTCAAGAAGGCCGACATTGCCAGCGAAGCCGAGCGGCTGGCCGATGGTACGGGCTGGATGCCAGCCATTTTCAAGGCCGAAGGCTCGCAGGAGACAGGCCCGGAGCAGGACGCCCCGGAGGATGCCGAGGCAATGGCGGATGAACCCGCCGAGGCGCTGGCCGCTTGACCCGCGCCGAAGGCAAGCGCCCCGGCCTCGACCGGGGCGCTTCGCTGGAAGGAGAAGTCCCCATGACCCGCATCACCACCAGCCGCCCGCGCATGGCGGCGATCTACGCCCCCGGCACGGTGCGCGCCCGCCGCTGGCACGGCGACGGCGACGTGCGCGGCTACCGTCCGCGCTGGACGGCCCGCGCCGATCTCACCGACATTCACCCCATCACGGGCCACACCTTGCCGCGTGCCGTGTGGTGGCTCATCGAGACGAAGGAATAAACGCGATCAGCACCGCGCCCAGGCCGTTCCGTCCTGGGCGCGGTGAAACGCAAATCGGGCGCGGCCGTGGCCACGCCCGGTGTCAAAGCCCGACAGCCATTAGCGGCGCAATGCCTTGCGCCGCTAATGGCTGTGCTGGTGATGCACGTCGGGGAAATGGGGATGGCGATGCGTGATCGGCGCATGCCGGTGCGGATGTGAATGCGGCTCTACGCCATCCCACGCGAAGGCGTGTTCATGGCGATGGTGTTCGTCGTGCACATGCCGATGGACATGTTCCAGCGGTTCATGCGTGTGCAGGTGCTCATGCCGTTCGGTCAGGTGCAACCAGACCCCGACGCCCATCAGCACGGCCGCCAGCCAGAAGGCCGCCGAGGTCGGTTCCTGAAAGACGGCGATGGCAACGACGGCCCCGATGAAAGGCGCGGTCGAAAAATACGCGCCCGTGCGGGCGGAGCCGAGGCCGCGCAGCGCCAGGACGAACAGCACCAGGCTGACGCCGTAGCCGGCCAGTCCGACGCTCATGGCTTCGGCCATGCGCGGCCAGGCCGGCAGCGTGACGCCCAGCGCCAACGCCAGCGTGCAATTCGTGATGCCGGCCACCAGCCCTTTGGTGCCTGCGATGAAGACGGCATCGGTGGCCGACACCTTGCGCGTCAGGTTGTTGTCCACGGCCCAGCACAGGCAGGCACCGGCCACGGCGAAGCTGCCCAGTGCGCTGCTCTGTACCGTGCCACCGTGCTGCGACCATGCCAGCAGCAGGCCGCCCGCCACGATGAGGAGCATGCCCAGCACGATGCGCCGATCGGCGTTCTCGCGGAAGACCACCCACGCCAGCACCGCGGTCAGTACCGCCTCCAGATTGAGCAGCAGCGAGGCATCGGCTGCCGAAGTGTGGGTCAGGCCCACCATCAGGAGCAAGGGGCCGAGCACGCCGCCGCTGGCGATGGCCCCTAGCAGCCAGGGCCACTCTCGCGCCGGCAGATCAGGCGCGGCAAAGCCGCGATCCCTGATGAGGCGAACCACCCAAAGCCCGATGCCGCTGCCGAGGTACAGCAAGCCAGCGAGCAATATCGGGGAAATGTCGCCTGCAAGCTGTTTCGCAAAGGGCGTGCTGGCACCGAACAGCAGCGCGGCCGCAAGCGCAGCCAGAATCGGGGGATGGCTTGTCATGGGGAAAGCCTGTCATCAATGCGTCCAAGAATTTCACCTTACACTGGGTTTGCACTTTGCTTTTCCAGTTTCGTTGCCGGAATCGCGTTGGCGTGACGACGCCAAGGGCGCCGCCGGGCTTTCGGGCTGCGCCCCATGCCGTCTTCGCCGTCACGGCCATTCGGCTTCAATCCCGCACGCCTTCGCGCCTGCGGCGCTGCGCGCTTCGCTTGCGAGGAAGGCTGCGCCCCGCCGCAAGGGGCGGGGCTTGTGAGGCTACGCCCCAGCTTGCTGCGGCAGGTTGTGCCCAGGCGTGCCGTCCTCGACGCTGGCGGTTCGCCGCCTGTACGTCACGAAGGACGGTTCACCGACACGCCGCCCGGCCGCCCTATGGAGCTTCCACGCCACGCCTCAAGCACGTCGCCGCAAGCTGCGGCAAGGGCGTTCTCGCCTTTCGTTGGGGTGTTGGCCTTGCCCGCGCCAGGGCGCAAGCCGGTGCAGCCGTCGCGCGGAGATGCCGAGTCGGCCATGTCTCCTTTCGGGACAGGCGGCCCGTGCGTCCTTGCTTTGTTGTGAATCCTGGCGAGGGCACGGCTTCGCCTTGGGCTTCATGGCCGCAACCTTCCAGCGAAAACAATTTCCCCGCCGCTGCGCGGCTTCCTCGCGGGACAAATTCTTTTCGCTTCCAGGTTCTCCACTGCGTTGCGACCGCAAGCGGTGCGGCCAGCCCATCCCCCGCCGGCCGGATCACAACAAGGACGCACCGGCGCGACCTTGTTCAACCCGAAAGGAGAAAACATCATGGCTAACATCGGCACCTTCACCGCAGAGAAAGACGGCTTCACCGGCACGCTCCGCACCCTGACGCTCCACGTCAAGGTCAAGCTGGTTCCCAACGACAAGGGCGAGAAGGAGAACGCCCCCGATTTCCGCCTGCAGGCGGCCGGCCACGACATCGGTGCGGCGTGGAAGAAGACCAGCGAGGCCGGGCGGGATTACCTGTCCGTGACCCTCGACGATCCTTCGTTCCCGGCAACGGTCTATGCCCGCCTGATCGAAAGCGAGAACGGCACGCACGACCTGATCTGGTCGCGCAGCAAGCCGCAGGCGGCCTGACGGCCACCCACCGCGCCCCGCCCATTGCGGCGGGGCGCCGTGCTGCCAGGAGCAGCACGTCACGCACGCGCTTATGGCGCGTCGCGTTCTTTCAAGACGGCCTCAAGCTCCTGGCGCACCTGCGCCAGAAGCTGATCGGCCTTGCGCGTGCTGTCGCCGGCGTAGGCCAGCGTCAGCAGCGTGAGCGGATGCACTTCCATGACTTCGCACAGCTCGGTCAGCTTGTGCAGGGTCGGGCTTTTCTGCTCCCGCTCCAGCGAACTCATGTAGGTACGGCTCGACACGTCAGAGAACGCTTCCTGGGTCAAGCCCCGCGCTTTCCTGACCGTCCGTATCGCCGTTGCCAATGAGTGTTTCGCCGTCACCTATGGTTTCCCCGAAAAACCAAGATGACAGCCGATTGCGCCCTATAGGACTACAATCTATAGTGTTCATTTGGTGTTGTTGACTTCCGTATTCGTGCCTTTACGGAAAGCCGCATTGGCTGATTCCGACAGAATCGGGGAACCGCATCCGTGTCTCTTCTGACCCACACAATTCCGCTTCGACGTTTCCATGCACGTACGGATTCGGTAGCTTGTGCCTCGGTACTTTTGCGCGAAAGCACGCATCCGCTTCCTTGGTTCTGCGCCTTCGCGGAAAAGCGCATCTGCGCATCGTCGGATTCGTGGGGGTACCGGCCTTGATCCAGCCGCTCGTCACCGAAAAACAACGGGTGCAGCTGCTCGCCGTCGGCGCAGCGCTCGCCGATGGTCAGAACATCGACCCAATACCAGCGGTGCGACTGTTTACGCCGGATGCGCACGCGACTTGGCTGTTGGCCGCGCTCGATCCTGTCGATGGGGATACCGCTTGGGGGCTGATCGACCTCGGTATTGGGATGCCGGCGCTGGGGACGATCAAGCTATCCGACCTGGCGGGCATCGTCGGGCCGCAGCAGCGGCCGGTCCGGCGCGACTTCTATTTCCACGCGGCACGGCCGCTTTCGGAATACGTCAGGCTGGCGCAGCGCGATGGCTCCATCCCCGACTAATCGGGGCGCATTGTGTCTTTTTCGATCTAGCTCAAGACGGCCAAGGTCTGGATCGGCGTCCTTGCACCAGTCGGGTGCGATCCTGACCAAAAAAGACATGGTGCGCGACGTGGCTTTCGGCAGGGTGTGTGGCGTTGCGCGCCATTTCTACGCGGCGCAGCCGTCGCACTCGGACGACTTATGCAAACTTCGGAGCTAATCGGTGTCGACCGCTTTTCACAATTTCAGCTTACGCCTTCTGATACCACTTCGATGCTGCTGAAGCCTTAGCTCCCGCGTTCAACGCCCGTGGCGACGTTCCTGTTGAATAGGAGGTCGCGTCATGGCCGATCGAAGCGCCGAAGCCTGGTATCCGACTGCCGCGTATCTCTACGTGCTGCACTTGGACGGTCCCGCGCTCGCCTGGGAGTACCTGCGTCGCCATCCCGACTACCGGCGCGACTGGCTACGCCGTCGCCGCCAGCCAGAGGCGGCGCACGCCTGGGGGCTGCGCCTGCTGGAAGACCCCGCACTGGATGCACGCGATGCACATCCGGACTGGTTCCCCGACCATGCCGGCGTGCTCCAGCTCTACCCGGATGCCGACCCGCCGCCGCAGGCGGACGCCTTCGAGTTCTGGCGCATCCCCGGCCACAAGCATCTGCTCCATGACGGCAAGCGTCTGGTGCTGACGGCGCGCTGGCCCGGCTGTTGCCTGCGACTCGCACTGGCGCCGGGCCTGGCCGATGGCATGGCCTACCTGTACGCCATCCGCGCGTGCGTCGCGCCTTGCGCGAGCTACCGCACGATCACGGCCGAGCTGGATAAGCTGGCGACCGCGGACGACGCACCTGCGGCGACGGCCCGTTCCCGGCCCACGCCGGCCGCGCTGCTGGAGCTGCACACCTTGCAGGCGCTCGACGCGACCCTCGCGGGCGCGTCCTTGCGCGAAACGGCCGAAGGACTGTTCGGCGCCGAAGCCGTGACCGCCGGCTGGTACGCCGACGGCGGCCTGCGCTCGCGCGTGCGCCGCCTCGTTCGGCGCGGCCGATCGCTGATGCGCGGCGGCTACCGCCGCCTTGCGCAACTCGAATGACCTGGGGAGGGTCGCTTTGCCTGCGCTGCAAGACGACCCTCCGCGCAACGCATCGCTATCTTGAGACTGCCTCCATCCGGCTGCGCTGGTGCTGCCGGCGCTTCTGACCGATGGAGGTTCACTCGATGCGACCCGCCCCCTTGCGGCCTGCTGCCGCTGCCACCACCACGCCCGCACAACCCCAGCGCTACCTCACCAACGACGAAGCCGCCGAGTACCTGCGGCTGTCGCCGCGCACGCTCGAAAAGCAGCGCGTGATCGGCGGCGGGCCGAAGTTCCGCAAGTTCGGCCGCCGCGTCATGTACGCGGTGGCCGACCTCGATGCCTGGGCCGACCAGCGCAGCTTCGAGGCCACCTCCGACCCCGAATACGCCGAGCACCACTCGGCCGACAGCCGTGCGCGCTGATCGGTGGCTCGCCGGTGGCCATCGTCATGCCCAGCCCATCGCGGGAGCGGGACCAGCTCGACCTGTTCCGCGCCTTGCCGGGCGACGGCATGGCGCCGCGCGACAGCCAGGACTTGATGGCCTTTCCGTTCTTCTCGCTGGCGAAGTCGCGGCGCACCGCGCCGATCGACTTCCGCGCCGGCGGCGTCACGGTGCGCGTGGAGGGCACGCAGGAACACGGTATCGCCACGATTTGGGATGCGGACGTGCTGATCTGGGCGGCTTCGCAGATCGTGGAAGCGCGCGACGCGGGTCTGCGCCCGTCGCGCCTGATGCACGCGACGCCTTACGAGATCCTGCGCTTCATCGGACGCGGCGTGTCGCTGCGCGACTACCAGCGCCTCAAGGCCGCGCTCGACCGGCTGCAATCGACCACCGTGGCGACGTCCATCCGCGAGACGACCGGGCGGCGCCTGCATCGCTTTTCGTGGATCAACGAATGGAAGGAGCTGGCCGATGCCCGCGGCACGCCGCTGGGCATCGAGCTGATCCTGCCGGACTGGTTCTATGCCGGCGTGCTCGACGCCGCCCTGGTGCTGACCATCGACCCGGCGTATTTCCGGCTGACCGGCGGCATCGAGCGGTGGCTGTACCGGCTCGTGCGCAAGCACGGCGGCAAGCAGCCTGGTGGCTGGCAATTCGACTTCCGGCACCTGCACAAGAAATCCGGCAGCACGGCGAAGCCCTACGACTTCGCCTGCGACCTGCGCGTACTGGTCGCGCGCCAGTCGCTGCCCGGCTACGTGCTCGGCATCGAGCGGATGCCGGGCAGCGGCATGGAACTGCTGACCTTCCGGCCCGTGCCGGTCACGGCACGGGGATAACTCGGGGAAATCGTGTGGACGGCCTCGTGCTATCGGGCGTGCCGCGTATCGTGCTATCGGGCGTGTCCCACTCGTGCTATCAGGCGTGCGAAATCGCCGGAAAGCCAATGCTGGCGCGGGTTTCGGCGTGCTCTAACTTCCCTAACTTAAAGACTCTAACTCTTGGTAAGAGCGCGCCGTTTCGGTGGACAACCACGAAACGGCACGCTCCGGCCGGCCAGCCAACACGGAGGGCCGCGGCATGATCGTCGCGCTGCTCAACCAGAAAGGCGGCGTCGGCAAGACCACGCTTGCCACGCACATCGCCGGCGAGCTGGCAATGCGCGGTCAGCACGTCGTTCTGCTCGATGCCGACCCGCAAGGCTCGGCGCTGGACTGGACGCAGCGGCGTGCACAGCAAGGCTTGCCGCGCTTGTTCAGCGCCGTGGGCCTCGCCCGCGAGACGCTGCACCAGGAAGCGCCGGAGCTGGCCCGCCGCGCCGACCACGTCGTCATCGACGGCCCGCCGCGCATCGCCGCGCTTGCGCGCTCCGCGTTGCTGGCGGCCGAGCGCGTGCTGATTCCCGTGCAGCCCAGCCCCTACGACCTGTGGGCCTCTGCCGAGATGGTCGCGCTGATCCGCGAAGCGCAGGTGTTCCGGCCGGCGCTGCGCGCGGCCTTTGTCGTCAATCGGCGTGTCAGCACCACCATCATCGGTCGCGAGGCACGCGGCGCGCTCGCCGAGCAGCCGCTGCCCGCGCTGCACTCGGAAGTGCATCAGCGCATCGTGTTCGCCGACAGCGTGGCCGCTGGCCGGCTCGCACGCGAGACGGCGCCCGACAGCGCCGCCGCGCGCGAGATCGCCGCGCTGACCGACGAGCTGCTGCGGTGGCCGACATGAACCAGCGCAACGGCAAACGCATCGCCATCGGCGCACGTCCGCCGGCGAACCCGCACGCCGAGGCGTGGGTTCGCCAAGGCGACGCCGACGGCCTCCAGAAAGGCGACCTCTACACCGCACGCCTGACCCTCGACATCACGCCCGCGATGCGCGCCCGCATCAAGGTGTCGGCGTTCACGCAAGGCGTGACCGTCGCCGAGCTGCTGCGCGCGCTGCTGGAACGCGAGTTCCCGGAGAAGACCTCATGAAAGCATCCGCTCTGGCGGCCACGGCTGCGCCGCCGCCGTCGCCCGCGCTGCTCGCCGGCCAGGCCGGCGTCGCGCCGCTGACTCGCGTTTCGCTTGTCCACGTTGAGCAGCGTATCGACCTCTACCTGCGCTTCGGCGAGCCGTCGCGCATCGTCCGGCTCGACCGCTGGCGGCGTGTCGCGGTGTTCCTGCCGGGTGCGATGTTCTGCCGTATCCGCTGGCAGGCGAACGACTACGGCACGACCCGCTGGCAGCTCATGGTGATGCAGGCTTGCATGCCGCTGGACGCGGCGCAGCGTATCCCAGGCGTGTTGCCCGGCGCGCGCTTGCTGCTGCACGCCGAGGGCGAACCCGCCGTGCGCGCGGTGCTGGCACAGCTCGACGCCATCGAGGTGCAGGGCATCGCGCCTGCCGACGTGTCGCCCGCGTACTGGCGCACGCTCGGCAACCGGCTCGCTGCACGCTTGCCGGTGCCCGCATACACCGCCGAGCGGCACGCCGCCTGGCTGGCAGGGAGGGCGCTGCCATGACGGCCATTTCCCCATCCAGCACCACACCGCATCCTCGCTCGCGCCGACGCGCTCGCATCGTGCTGGCGGCTCTGTCCGCCTGTGGCTTCGCTGCGCTGGCCTGGGCGTCCTTCGTGTCGCCGCTGCCGCGTTTGACCTACAACCCATCCGACAGCGTGGCGGTCGGCTGGTATCGCGTCGATCCGCTCGAACATCGCACCGACGCGCTGCCACGTCCGTTGTCCGTGGACAGCATCGTGCTCGTCCCGCTGCCGGCCGCCGCTGCTGCGCTGGCCGCGCAGCGAGGCTACTTGCCGACGCGCGTACCGCTGCTCAAACGCATCGGTGCGGTCGCGCCGCAGCAGGTGTGCATCGTCGGTCGCAGCGTGCGCATCGACGGCGTGCCGGTGGCCGCCGTCTTGCCGTCCGACCGCATGGGGCGGCCGCTGCCATCCTGGCAGCAATGCCGCCGCCTCGAATCGGGCGAGCTGTTCCTGCTGAGCGTGACCAACCCGGCGTCGTTCGACAGCCGCTACTTCGGCCCGATACCCGCATCCGCCGTGCTCGGCGTCGCGCATCCGCTCTGGCTGGAGACACGCCGATGATGGCCGCCGATTCGCTGCGCTTTATCGTGCCATCCGGCGTGTCGGTCCGCTGGCCGTCGCCGTGTCGTAGCGCGTGTCGTGCGAACGCATCCGCGCCGCACTTCGCGCAACATCCGGCGCGGCGTCCCCACGTGCAGGCGTCTTGCCTCGGACGCGCCCGGCCTGCGGCCGTGGCCGCGTTCGCCGGCGCGCTGGCTGCAAGCAGCGCAGCGCCGCCGGGCCGCCGATGCCCGGAGCGTCAGCGCAGGGCGAAGGCGGAAGGCAAGATAAAAGGTCGCGGCACATGGCCGCTTGAAAACCGTGTCTGCACATGGGGGTGGCGCGGCACGCACCAGGGGGTGGCAGCGTGCCGCGACGGTGCGCAATGCCGCATTCGCATGGGCGAAGTCGCGTGCTTCGTCCGCTGGACTGCGCCGGTCTTGGATGGAGCTACGCCATGAGCCAGCGCGACGACGACCGCTTCCGCGTCCGTCCCGGTGCGCCGAAACAGCGCGGCGATGCCTTCATCAACAAGGTGCTGCGCCAGACCAGCAAGGCCGGCGCGAAGCTCGGCAAGGCGGCCGGCAAGGTCGGGCAGCGCCCCGGTTCCCGGCTGGGCCGCGGCCACGTCGCGGCGCGCTTCGCCGGGCGGGGACTTGGGGCAAATGCGCGGCGCGTGACAATCAAGGCCCGGCTGGTGAATCTGGCGCAGGCCGGGCCACGTTCGACCGTTGCGCACCTACGCTACATTGAGCGCGAAGGCGTCGATCGCCAGGGCGGGCCGGGCCGTGCCTACGGGCCGACGACCGACGATGCCGACCTCGAAGCGTTCAAAGAGCGCGGCGCCGATGATCGCCACCAGTTCCGGTTCATCGTCTCGCCGGAGGATGCCGAACAGCTCGACGACCTGCGCACCTACACTCGGCACTTAATGGCGCGCATGGAGGCCGACCTGGGCACGCGGCTGGAATGGGTGGCGGTCGATCACTGGAACACGGACAACCCGCACTCGCATGTCGTCCTGCGCGGCAAGGACGACACCGGCAAAGACCTCATCATTTCGCGCGACTACATCGCCGAGGGGATGCGCCGGCGGGCGTCGGAGCTGGCGACCGAATGGCTGGGGCCGCGTACCGAGCTGGAGATGCAGCGCGCCATCCAGCGCGAGGTGGAACAGGAGCGATGGACGGGGCTGGATCGCACCTTGCAGCGCGAGGCCGGCGACGACGGCCTGGTGCGCGTCGAACGCTTCGCCGAACCTCGTCTGCAACGCCAGCGGCAAGTGCTGATCGGCCGCCTGCAACGCTTGCAGCGCATGGGTCTGGCGACCGAGCCGCAGCCCGGAGTGTGGACCATCCATGCCGAGGCCGAACCGACCTTGCGGGCGATGGGCGAGCGCGGCGACATCATCCGCACCATGCAGCGAGCGATGAGTGGCAAGTCTCGCGAGCTGGCCGTGTTCGAACCGAACAACGACGGCCGCACGCTTGTCGGCCGAGTCGCCGGCAAGGGGCTGGCCGACGAGCTGTACGACAAGGGCTATCTGATCGTCGATGGCACCGACGGCAAGGCGTACTACGTCGCGCTGCCGCCGAGGTCGGAGCTGGAGCAGTACCCGGCCGGTGCCGTGGTGGAAGTGAAAGGCGCGGCCGACGTACGCGCCGCCGACCGCAACATCGCCGCGCTCGTCGTCGATGGCGTGTACCGCGCCGATCATCACCTGGCCGTCGCCCAAGGCCAAGTCACGCCCGACCGCGACCCGCGCGAGGTCGTGGCCGCGCATGTGCGCCGTCTCGAAGCCCTGCGCCGCGCCGGCATCGTGGAGCGCGAGGCCGAAGGCGTCTGGCGCGTCCCCGGCGACCTGGCCGAACGAGGCCGCCAGTACGACGCGCAGCGTCTTGGCGGCGGCGTGGCGGTGGATCTGAAATCGCACCTGCCGATCGAACGGCAGGTGCGCGTGATCGGTGCCACCTGGCTCGACCAGCAGTTGGTCGGCGGTGGCAAGGGGCTGGGCGACTTGGGCTTCGGTGCCGAGATCAAGGACGCGCTGCGCCAGCGCGCCGACTTCCTGGCCGAACAGGGATTAGCCGAGCATCGCGGGCAGCGGGTGATCCTGCCGCGGAACCTGTTGGCGACGTTGCGCGGCCGCGAGCTGGCGAAGGTCGCGCAGGAAATCGCGGCGGAAACTGGCTTGACACATCGGCCGCTAGCCGACGGCGAGCGCGCGGCGGGCATCTACCGCCGCAGCCTCACGCTCGCCAGCGGGCGCTACGCGATGCTCGATGACGGCAAGGGATTCAGTTTGGTGCCGTGGAAGCCGGTAATCGACCAGAGGCTAGGACAGCAGCTTGCCGCGACGGTAAGGGGCAGCAACGTATCTTGGGAGTTCGGTCGGAGTCGCGGACCCTCCATCAATTGAGCCAGCGAACACCAGCATGGCGGCGTCCCCTTCGTTGCCGTCGAAGATCGACGCCCCCCGATTGGGATCGAGGAGTCCAGCGCGGCCGAGCGACCAAGCGCACAAGAAGAAAACCGCCTCTTTGAAGAGGCGGCCTTAGGATCGGTACCCGAGATCGGAACCGAGCCGACACGCTTTTAAGGGGCGATGGATTTGCCTTCCATAAGCGATAGAACGCGCTGGTACGACAACATCGGAGATCGGTCGGCAACACGGGCCGGCCCTTTCTTGACGCACAATGAAGATGTATCGGCTAGAGCTTTCCTGACGCCGGACGAATGGTCGCTGCGATATGGGGCAACGTAACCTGGAACTTAGTCATCGCATCGTCAGACGTTACGAGCACCTTGCCTCCATGTGCTTCAACGATTGATTTGACAATGGCAAGCCCCAAGCCGGCTCCCTCTCCTTTACGCTGACGCGAGGGATCGGCGCGATAGAAGCGGTCGAAAAGTCGTGGCAAGACTTCTGGAGGGAGCTTATCGCCAGGATTCTCGACCGTGACGGTGGTGGCGGATACGCCTTGGACCAGTCTCACCGTGACCGATGCGCCCCGTGGCGTATAGCGAATCGCGTTCGACAAGAGATTGCTCAGTGCGCGAAGCAACATTTCTCGGTTTGCTCGAATCGGCGCAGCCCATCCGTGAAGTTGCAACAACACTTCTCGATCTTCCGCCCATGCCTCGAAATACTCGAATATCCCTTTGACCAGTTCCGCCAGATCCACATCCGTTAGATGGAGATTCCGCGGATCGTTCTCCGTCTGAGCGAGGAACAGCATATCGCTGATCATTCGACTCATGCGGTTCAACTCTTCCAGGTTTGAGTAAAGGATTTCACGGTACTCCGCGGTGGACCGGCTTTGCCTAAGCGCCACTTCGGTCTGCGTCGTCAAATTGGTCGTCGGGGTCCGCAATTCGTGGGCGATATCGGCGGAGAAATTCGCCAACCGCGCGAAACCGTCTTCAATCCGTCCCAGCACGTCGTTGAACGAGATGACCAGTTCCTCAAGTTCGATCGGGACGTCCTTGGGATTCAGCCTCATGTCCAGCTTTGACGAGCTAATTTTGCGGATCTCCGCGTTCGTCTTTCGTATCGGAAGATGTCCCCATTGCACCGCGAGCCATGCGACCAGTATCGCGATGCACATGACGATGAAAACCGCCCATATCTGCATCCGTTCGAAACTTTTGAGAAAGACAAGATGTATGCCGATGTCTGCCGCAACGGCTACGAGATAGGCTTTATGGTCGGCATTCGCTTCCACACGAACAACGGCTCCGCGGTAGGACTTCCCGCCCTCCTGCCAGATCTTCAGGTTCCGATTGTCTACATGATCGACAGGTTTGCTGATCGCGACCAGCCGTGACAGGTCCGGACCAATGTCTTCCGCATAAACCGTGTTGCCGTTCGCATCTGCCACGTAGTAATAAACTCCGTGATGTCCTCTCACGGCGCGCTGGAGAGCGGTTTTATCGGCGTCAGAATCCACTTCGCGCAACGCCCGGACGACGGAGTTGAATACGACGTTCAACTCGTCTCCGTCCATTTCTGCAAAGTGCTGTTTGAGGGACTGGTCGCTGACCCAATTGAAGGCCAGGAATACGACCGTCATGGCCACCCCGACGAGCGTGGTCACGCGCAATGCCAGCGACGCAGGACGACGGAAAATGGCGAGTCTAGCCGTCATCGTGAACATCCAACATGTAGCCCATTCCCCGCACGGTCTGGATGAGCTTTGGCTCGAAGTTGTCGTCGATCTTTGCGCGTAGCCGGCGAATGGCAACATCGATCACGTTGGTGTCACTGTCGAAATTCATGTCCCAGATTTGAGAAGCGATCAGGGAACGAGGGAGCACCTCGCCCTGACGCCGCGCCAACAGCTCAAGCAACGCAAACTCCTTGTTCGTCAGATTGATCCTGCGTCCTGCTCTCGTTGCACGCCGGCGCGCCAAATCCAGCTCAAGATTTGCTATCTGGATACGATCATGGTGCATGGGTGCAATGCCCCTGCGCAGCAGGGTGCGTACGCGAGCCAGCAGCTCGGAAAATGCGAACGGCTTGACCAGGTAATCGTCTGCGCCGAGTTCCAAGCCCTGGACACGATCGTCCACGTTGCTGCGCGCAGTGAGAAACAACACGGGGACTTGGCTGCCGGAGGCTCTGATCTCCCGAAGGATTTGCCATCCGTCCATTCCAGACAACATGACGTCCAGAATGACGAGGTTGTAGTGCTCGTTCATGGCCATGTGGTGGCCATCGAGCCCGTTGCGGGCAAGGTCAACGGTAAAGCCGGCTTCGGCCAAGCCTTGGCGGACGTAGTCCGCAGTTTTGTTCTCGTCCTCGACGACCAGCAGCTTCATCGCACACTCACACCAGTTTGTCGTGCTCGCGTCTTCGAACTTCGCAAGTCACGTTGGGATTTTTGTCCATTCGCGTGGAAGCTAGCTTAGCGCTCCTGCCGCCAACATGACGAAAGTATTACATCAATGTAATCATCGCGTCACTGGTTCGACAGCGGCCGCTCCCTACGATTGACCGGTGGTGTTAGACCGCGCCTTTCTGCACCCAGCTTCGCGGCGGACCCACAGCTAAGTCAAAGCGATGACTCTAGAGGAGCCGCATGAAATCCCTTTACCCGCCCCCGATGGACTTGTCGCGGCGTCGTTTCGTCCATGGTCTCGCCCTCGGCGGCACGGTCGCCGCGCTCGGTCTGCTGCGCCCGTCAAAAGCCTGGGCGCTGGCCAGCGCGGGTCAGCCCGCCACCCTGAGCGGGACCGACTTTGCGCTGGATATCGCCGAGACGATGGTCAACTACACCGGCCGGCCACGGGTCGCCACCACGGTCAATGGCGGCATTCCGGGGCCGACCCTGCGCTGGAAGGAAGGCACCACCGTCACGCTGCGGGTGACCAACCGGCTGCGGGTACCCACGTCCATTCACTGGCACGGCATCATCCTGCCCTTCCGCGAGGATGGCGTACCGGGCATCAGCTTCCCCGGCATTGCGCCGGGCGAAACCTTCACCTATCGCTTCCCGGTACGCCAGAGCGGCACCTACTGGTACCACTCACATTCGCGATTCCAGGAACAGACCGGCCTGTACGGTTCGCTGGTGATCGACCCGGCCGGACCGGAGCGCAACCCGAGTGACCGCGACTACGTGGTGATGCTCAACGACTGGAGCGACGCCAGCCCCGAGCACATCTTCGCCACGCTGAAGCGCCAGAGCGATTACTACAACTTCGCGCAGCCCACCGCACCCGAGTTCTTCCGCGACGTACGCGATCGGGGGCTTCGTCAGGCGCTGGCCGAGCGCAAGATGTGGAATCAGATGCGCATGAATCCGACGGATCTCAGCGACGTCTCGGGTTACACCTATACCTACCTGATGAACGGCACCGCCCCGGCGGGCAACTGGACCGGCCTGTTCAAGCCCGGTGAAAAGGTCCGGCTGCGCTTCATTAACGGCTCGGCGATGACGATTTTCGACGTGCGAATTCCCGGCCTGAAGATGACGGTGATTTCCGCCGATGGCCAGGACGTGGCGCCGGTGCCAGTCGACGAGTTCCGCATTTCAGTGGCGGAGACCTACGACGTGCTCGTCGAGCCGCAGGAAGACCGGGCGTTCACGATCTTCGCCCAGTCGATCGACCGCACAGGCTACGCGCGCGGCACGTTGGCGCCGAGAATCGGCATGGAAGCGACCGTGCCGGCAATGGATCCGCGCATGCCCGTGAGCATGGTGGACATGATGGGCGCGATGGCGCAGGGCAGCGCCGGACACGGCGATATGCAAGGGATGTCGGGCATGACCGGGATGCAGGGCATGACCGGGATGCAGGACATGACCGGCATGGACATGAGCGGCATGGCAGCGGCGGCCGCACCGGTGGTGCGCCATGCCCGCACCGAATACCACAATCCCGGCGTCGACATGCACGTCGACATGCCGCGTACCAACCTCGACGATCCGGGCACGGGCTTGCGCGACAACGGCCGCCGCGTGCTCACCTACGCCGACCTGCACACCCTGGGCGGCTCCATCGACAAACGGGAACCCAGCCGCGAGATCGAGTTGCACCTCACCGGCAACATGGAGCGCTACATGTGGTCGTTCGACGGCGTGAAGTTCTCCGACGCCACGCCAGTGCACTTCCGCAGCGGCGAGCGACTGCGCGTGGTGCTGGTCAACGACACCATGATGAACCACCCGATCCACCTGCACGGCATGTGGAGCGAGCTGGAAAGCCCGGACGGTAAATTCCAGGTGCGCAAGCACACCATCAACGTGCAACCCGCGCAGCGCATTACCTACGGAGTGAGCGCCGACAACCTCGGTCGCTGGGCCTATCACTGCCACATGCTGTATCACATGGAAGCGGGCATGTTCCGCGAGGTGGTGGTGTCATGAACATGCCTCGTCGCGACGACCTAATTGTTCCGCATCGTTCGGCGTTGCTGGCCGCGCTGTTGCTGGCATTTCCTCTGGCGGTCATGGCGCAGAGCGCACCGCCTGCGAGCGGTACCTCGTCCACGGATATGAGTTCCATGCCCGGCATGGAACACGGCAGCATGTCCGGCATGCCGACGCCCGCAGCCCCGAGCAGCACAGCAAAACCGGCGACGAAAACGCCCGTCAAGAAGGCTAAGAAGAAACCCGTTCCCGCTCCGGCGACCTCCGCTCCCAGCCCCATGAACGGCGCGGAAGGTATGGACCACAGCGCCATGCCCGGCATGGATCACGACAGCATGCAGGGCATGCAGAAACCCGCCAACCCGGCTGCATCGACGACAACGACCGGCGACATGTCGGGGATGGATCACGGGTCGATGACCGGCATGAGTCCGGAGGCGATGAAAGGAATGGATCACGCTGGCATGGCCGGCATGGATCATGGTGCGATGTCGCAGAAGGACCAGAGCGGCATGGCCGGCATGGGCGCGATGTCGGGAATGACGATGGGCCCCATGCAAGGTGGCAGCCCGCCCCCTGATGCGCGTAGTCCCGACTATTCCGACGGTGTGGGCTACGGCTCCATGCAGGGCATGGACATGGCCGACAACACGCCGCTGGGCATGTTGCTGATCGACCAGTTGGAGGCTTTCCACGGCCGCGACGCGAATGGTCAAGCCTGGGAAGCCGAAGGCTGGTACGGCAACGACACGAACAAGCTGTGGATTCGTACGGAAGGCGAACGCAGCCGCGGAAAGCTGGACGATGGTGGGCTGGAAGCCTTCTGGAATCACAGCATTGCCACCTATTGGGGCACCCAGCTCGGCGCGCGCCAGGATTTCGGCGAGGGCCCGAAGCGGACATGGGCCGCGTTCGGTGTGCAGGGGTTGGCGCCGTACTGGTTCGAGCTGGAGGCCACCGCTTACGTGGGCGCCGGCGGTCGCACCGCCGCGCGCCTGCGTGCCGAATACGAACTGCTGTTCACCCAGCGGCTGATCCTGCAGCCGGAAGCCGAGATCAACCTGTACGGCAAGGACGACCCGCTACGACGCATCGGCAGTGGCGTGTCCGATGTGCAGTTCGGCCTGCGCCTGCGCTACGAGATCCACCGCCAGTTTGCTCCGTACATCGGCGTGAGCTGGGTCCGCCGTGTCGGCACCACGGCCGACTACGCTCGGCAGGATCACGAACCCGTACTCGACCGGCAGATCGTGGCCGGCGTCCGCTTCTGGTTCTGAGGGATTGACCTATGAAAAAGCACAGCGCATACCTCATCACGGTCGCCGTCACCTTGGGGGTCCTGGCCGTCGGTGCCGGCGCCTTCGTCTATTCCGGCCTCTATAACATCGGCGCGGACGACCATCACACCAAGCCGGTGTTCGCCGTGCTGCAAACCCTGCGGAACCGCTCGATCCACCTGCGCTCGAACGATCTGAGCGTACCCAACCTCGAAGACCCGCAACTGATCCTGAAAGGCGCCGGCCAGTACGCGGCGATGTGCACGGGCTGCCATCTTTCGCCCGGTGTGAACGACTCCGAGCTGCGGGTGGGCATGTACCCGCAGCCTCCCAACCTCTCCAAGGTGCACGTCGATCCGAAGGACGCCTTCTGGGTGATCAAGCACGGCATCAAGATGAGCGCGATGCCGGCGTGGGGCAAGGCCGGCCACGACGACCCGACCATCTGGAGCATGGTGGCCTTTCTGGAGAAGCTGCCTGGCATGACGCCGGCCGAATACAAAGCCATCGTGGCCAAGGCGCCGCCGGATGAGGACATGGATATGGACGACGAGGGCGATCATGCCCACAGTCATGGCGGCCACGCCAACGAGGGCGCTCATGCCGCAGCACCAGACATGCAGGGGATGGACATGTCCGGCGACGCTGATCACAACGATAAAGCGGCAGCAGAAGACGGGCACGGTCACACGGCAGCCGCTGCGCCCGCAGCCGAAGCACCGTTGTCGCTGGACGGTATGAAACCGAAGGCGGTGCCGGAGGCAGAGGCCGTGGCCAAGGCGTTCCACGAGGCCCTGCAGCACGGCGACCGCGCAGGCGCACTCGCGCTGCTAGCAGCCAACGCCACCATCAGTGAGGGCGGCCGTATCCAGACGCGTGACGACTACGCCAATGGCCACCTCGGCGAGGACATCGCATTCCTGAAGAACGCGAAAATCACACCTGTCTCGCTCGGTTCCATGCCCATGGGCGGTACCGCGATGGTCGGCAGCGAGAGTGACATCCAGACCACGCTCAAGGGCAAGCCGACCACGTTGCGCAGCCGCGAAGTGCTCAGCCTCAAGAAGGACGGCAAGAACTGGAAGATCGTTTCGATCCAGTGGCAATCCACACCGGTGTCGGGGGAATGATCATGAAGCAATGGCTTGCCCGCGCATTCCCGCGCTCCGGCAAGGTTGGTCGACTTTGATGTATGGCGGTGCTAGCCCCGATGGGAACGGGTGCCGCCGGCGCGCAGAATCTAGGATGCCGACATGCTGATCCAACCGATTGATGTTTTCGTCTATGCGTGGCTCGCAATCGCGGTGCTTTCCGCTGCATACGTCGCATGGGATCAGTTCCGCGGTAATCCCGAACCCACCGTGATGAAGTGGGGCTTCGTGTTGGTGACGCTGTACATGGGGCCGATCGGCTTGCTGCTCTACGTGATGGCGGACAAGGAGCCGACGCCGGGCACGCACGAAGCGTTCGTGCGGCCACTGTGGAAGCAGGGTGTGGGCTCGGCCGTGCACTGCGTCGCCGGCGACGCCACCGGCATTATCTTGGCGGCCGTTGTGGTGTCGCTGATCGGCTTGCCGATGTGGGTCGATCTCATTATCGAATACGCGGCCGGCTTCCTGTTCGGCTTGCTGATTTTCCAGTCGCTGTTCATGCGAAAGATGATGGGCGGTTCGTACGTGGAGAACGTGCGAAAGTCCTTCATGCCTGAGTTCATTTCGATGAACGCGATGATGGCCGGTATGGCACCGGTCATGGTGGTTCTCATGATGGGACGCGACATGCGGGCGATGTGGCCGGGCGAACCGCTGTTCTGGTTCGTGATGTCGCTCGGCGTCACGGCCGGTTACGCGTTGTGCTATCCGGTCAACGTGTGGCTGGTGGCGCGCGGCATGAAGCATGGGCTGATGACGGTACGCCCTCCTGCCAGTGCACGACACGATGAGCCATCTCAGATGTCGCAAGGCGCGTCACACGATCATGGGGCGATGGCCTCGATGGACGCCGGCCACATGACGATGTCAGCGACCATGGGAAAGGATGACGACAAGCGCGGGGCTCCCTCGGACCACAGCATGCACGGCGGAGACAAGAAGCCGACACGCGCACAGCTGGTGGCGGTCACTGCCTTCACCGGTCTGATGCTGATCGCGGGCACGACGTTTCCCTCAGCCTTCTTCAACATGCGACTGTCCGCTCACGAGGTCGGCAGGCTGATCATGCCGCCGGGCATGATCACCACGCAGGAGACGCCGGCCGCGACCATGCGCGACATGGCAGCCATCGATCCGCGCGATAGCGTGTACACCGCCGCAGTGGATGCGCAGGGCGATCGCCCGCTGCAACCGCAGATCGTTGACGGGGTAAAGGTGTTTCACCTCGATCTCGAAGTGATCCAGTGGAACATCCTCGCCGATCGACCGGTAAACGCCTACGCGGTCAATCGCCAGGTGCCCGGTCCGCGTATCGAACTTGAACAAGGCGATCACGTTCGTTTCGTAGTCACCAACCACTTGCCCGAATCGACCACGCTGCATTGGCATGGACTGATTGTGCCCAACACGATGGACGGTCCGGCCGTGGTCACGCAGAAGCCGATCGCGCCCGGCGCCACCTTCACATACGACTATGTGGTCGCGCAGGTAGGCACCTACTTTTATCACTCGCACGATCATCCGGATCGCCAGCAGAGCCTCGGCCTATATGGTGCACTGATCGTGCACCCCACCCATAACCCGGACAACCTCAAGCGTCTCGCCGCATTGAATCTGCCATCCGAAGAGGCAACGGCCGCGGCTGATCCAGCGAAAGAAGTGAAAGCCGATCACGAGTACACCCTCTTGCTGCAGGAGTGGCTCGTGCGTGACGGCGTCACCTATCCGGCAATGAACATGGAAGGCGGTCTGCCCAACTATTTCACGATCAACGGCAAGGCTTATCCGTCCACCGACAGGGTAAAGATGCGCCTGGGCGAAACGATCAAGATACGTTTCGTCGGTAGCAACACCAATTTCGTGCACCCGATGCATATTCATGGCGGCCCGTTCACCGTGGTCGCCCGCGATGGGGTGGATCTGCCGCCGGATGCCCAGTTCCAGGCCGACACCGTGAATGTCGGCCCCGGCCAGCGGTACGACGTCATCTGGACCGCGCGCAAGCCAGGTCGCTGGCTGGTGCACTGCCATATCCCGCATCACACGACCAACAACAACCAGGAACAGCAAGGCGGAGGCGGATTGATGATGGTGCTCGACGTGCTTGACGCCAACGGCCGCTCGCTGCCGTCGCCTGCACTGTAGGATCACGGAGATGGGTGCGGCCCGAAGGCTACGATGTGGTGCTGATCGCCTGCGATGGCCCGATCCTGGTCTTTGCGAGCCATGGGCCGCGAGGACGAGCGCCCGCCGCACATCGGTTGCGCCGCGCTGTCCGTTTGACTTGGATCAATGACGCACCCGACGGGAATGCACTATCGTGACTCGGGCATGAAACGCGCATTCCGCCCTCGTACTCGTCGCCGTCTGTCGTGGCTGGTGGCCCTGCTGTTGTTATGGCAGCAAGTAGCGATGGCAGCCTACGCGTGTGGGGCCGTGCCGGCAGCGGTTGGCGCGGCCGCGGCCGCGGCGCATACGTCTGCGATGGCGAGGATGGGCGACGGCTGCGAGGGTATGGCAGCGCCGGCGGCCGATCCGCTCTGTCGCCCACACTGCCAGCCCGACCATGCCACGCAGGCGGACATGCGCACCGCCTCGGTACCGTTCAGCACGCTGGCCATGTTGCCACCGGAAGTGCTGTCCATAGCCATCGTGGCGTTGCCGTCGGAGCGAAGCCTGATTCGACGCAACCGCTTCTGCGCGCCGCCACTCGTACCCCCCCGATTGTTGTTCTGCTCACTCCTCATTTGATCTGACGCGTCGCGGCATCCACCGACGGGCGCCATGCCGCACGGCACGGCGCGAATTGCAGATCAACGGAGTGTTCACCCATGTTGTCCATTCATTTCGTCCGTCACCCGAGGGTGACGGCCTTGGCTTTGTTCGTGTGGGGAGCGGCAGCTGCGATCGCGCATGCCGCCGAACCACCGCTGACGCTGGAGGCGGCAGTGCGGCAGGGCTTGGCGCGGGCGCCGCAAATCGAGGCGCGCGCCAGCGACACCGCGGCTGCGCACGAGGAAGCCGTGCGGGCTGGCCGGTTGCCGGATCCCACCCTGAAGTTCGGGCTTTCCAACTTTCCCGTCACCGAACCGGGCGCATTCAGCTTGCGGTCGGACGGAATGACCATGCGCACCATCGGCGTGACGCAGGCGATCCCATCGCGTGCAGCGCGCACGGCCGAGCGGTCGCTGGCCACCGCGCAGGTAGACGCGGCGGAGGCCGAGCGCGTGGCCGTCGAGCAAAACGTGCGCGAACGCATCGCCGATACGTGGATCGACGTGTGGGCGATCGAGCAGCGGCGTGGACTGCTGCTCGACCTGCACGACGAGGCGACGCTGGCTGTGCGGATCACACAAGCGCGCCTGCGCGGCGGCGAAGGCAGCGCCGTCGATGCGCTGGCGGCGCAGGCCGAACTCGCTGCGCTGGACAATCGACTGGAAGCGACCGACGCCGATCTGGCGGCTGCGCAAGCCGGCCTGCAACGATGGCTGGGAGTGCCGCCCGGCGTGCTTGCCGCGACGCAGGACTTCAGCCGGCTGCCGGTAACCGCCGATCGCCTGGTGTCCAGCGTTGACCAACAGGCGCCGCTTCAAGCGTGGGCCGCGCGTGAGCAACTCGCGCAGGCGGCGCTTGACCAGGCTCGCGCAGCGAAACACCCAGACTGGAGCGTGAGTGCCAGCTACGGCAAGCGCGCGCCTGGCATGTCGGACATGGTGATGCTGGAGGTAGGGGTCAGCCTGCCGCTGTTCACGCACGACCGGCAGGACCGCGGCATCAGCGCCCGCCTGGCGCAACGCGACGCCGTGCAAGCCGATCACGAAGACGCGCGCCGCGCCCAGCGCGAAGCGGTGACGCGGGCGATTGCCAGCTGGCAAGGCTGGGATGGGCAGATCGAGCGCTACCAGCAAACCCTGCTGCCGCTCGCGCGCGACCGCGCACGAACCGCGCTGGCCGGCTACCGCGCCGGAAGTTCGCTGCAACCGTGGCTGGATGCACGCCGCGCCGAGATCGAGCTGCGCCTGAACTACGCTGACGCGCTGGCATCACGCGCACGGTTGTGGGCCTCGCTTGCCTACCTGCTTCCTGCGGAGATGACGCCATGAAGCGTCCGTTGATCATCTTTGCCGCCGTCATCGCGGCTGCCGTATTGCTCGTGGTCGGGTATTTCGGTGGCCGTCGTCAGGCCGCCACCGCGCCCATGACAGCCCATCCGTCGGCGCCTGTGTCGGCGGCTGCCCGCAAGGTGCTGTACTGGTACGACCCGATGGTGCCGGAACAACATTTCGACAAGCCGGGCCTGTCGCCGATGGGCATGGAAATGGTGGCGAAGTATGCCGATGCCGCGACGGACCCGAGCGTGGTGCGCATCGATCCCGCCGTCGTGCAGAATCTGGGCGTGCGCATCGCGCCGGTCGAACGCCGCGTGCTGTCCGCAGTGGTGAAAGTCCCTGGCACGGTGGCATGGAACTCCCGCGAGACGGTCACGGTCAGCGCCCGCGTCGATGCGGTGGTCAGCAAACTGCGGGTACGTGCGCCGTACACGCAAGTGTCAGAAGGCGAATCACTGGCTGAGCTGCTGGCGCCGCAGTGGAGCAGCGCGCTGGCCGAGTACGACGCGCTGCAGGGCGCCCAGTCAGCCGATGCGCAATCTCTGCGCGCCGCCGCGCGCGAGCGGCTACAGGTGCTGGGCCTGGATTCCGCGGACATCCGCGCAGCACGCGGCGGTGCGGGAGCGGCGATCACGCTGCATGCGCCTCGGAGGGGCGTTGTCACCACGCTGGATGTGCGCGAGGGACAGCGGGTGAGCGCCGGGCAAACGCTGATGACGTTGAGCGACTTGGCTACGGTCTGGGTCGAAGCGGCGCTGCCACAGGCGGTCGCAGGCGCCGTGCGCGGCGGTACATCCGTCACCGTCACGGCCGACGCACTGCCCGGTCAGGAGTTTCACGGCCGCGTTGAGGCGCTTTTGCCGGATGTCGATAACGTCACGCGGACTCAGCGAGCGCGCATCGTACTCGCAAACCCGGATGGCCGGCTGAGTCCGGGCATGTTCGTTGTCGTGCAACTGCGTCCGGCCGATGGCGAGGCGCTGCCAGTGGTGCCCGACGACGCACTGATCGCAACCGGCCAGCAGACGCGGGTGATCGTGGTGGAAGCAGACGGCCATTTCCGCCCGCTCGCCGTGCGCACGGGCCGCTCGGCTGATGGCTTCACGGAGATTTTGACCGGCCTCCACGGTGGCGAGAAGGTCGTCGTGTCGGGCCAGTTCCTGATCGATTCGGAGGCCAGTCTGTCCGGCGCGCTGGAACGCTTGGGTGACGAACGAGGATCGCCGGTACCGGCCTCAAGCGAGGTGGATCACGCCACGTCCCGTCCCGCGCATCCGGGAGATCACCCATGATCGCCGCCATCATCCGCGCGGCGATCGCGAACCGCGTTTTCGTACTGCTGGCCGCGCTGGCGCTCGCCGCGGTCGGGGTGTTCTCGGTCGTGCGCACGCCGCTGGACGCTTTGCCGGACTTATCCGATACCCAAGTGATCATCCGCACCAGTTGGGCCGGGCAATCGCCGCAGGTGGTGGAGGATCAGGTCACCTATCCGCTGGCCACCACGATGCTGTCGGTGCCTGGCGCCCGCACAGTGCGTGCGTACTCGTTCTTCGGCGATTCTTACGTCTATGTGCTGTTCGACAACAGCACGGATTTGTACTGGGCCCGCTCGCGTGTGCTGGAGTACCTGAGCCAGGTGCGCGACCGCCTGCCGGCCGGGGTCAACCCGTCGCTGGGACCCGATGCCACCGGCTTGGGTTGGATCTACGAGTACGCCCTGGTCGATCGCACCGGCCAGCACGATCTCGGCGAGTTGCGTGCGCTGCAGGACTGGTTCCTACGCTACCAACTGAAGACCGTTCCGGACGTGGCCGAGGTGGCCAGCCTGGGCGGCATGGAGCGCGCCTGGCAGATCGTGCCGGATCCGCAGGCGCTGGCCGCACGCGGCATCACGATTGCACAACTGGTGGATGCGGTGCGCGCGGCCAATGGTGCCAGCGGCGGCTCGGTGGTCGAGCAAGGCGAGGCGGAGCTGATGGTGCGCAGTGAAGGCTACCTGCGCAGCCGCACGGACTTCGAGAATGTACCCGTCACCACCGGTGCAAACGGCGTACCGGTGCTGTTGCGCGAGGTCGCCACGGTACAGCGTGGGCCGAGCTTCCGGCGCGGCGTCGCCGAACTGGACGGCCAGGGTGAAGTGGCCGGCGGCATCGTCGTGCTGCGCTCGGGCAAGAACGCGAAGGCCGCGATCGAGGCGGTCAAGGCGAGATTCACCGAACTTAAGCGCAGCCTGCCGGCCGGCGTCGAGATCGTGCCGACTTACGACCGCTCACAGTTGATCGACGCAGCGGTGGAGAACCTTTGGGACAAGCTGCTGGAAGAGTTCCTGGTGGTCGCGTTGGTCTGCCTGCTGTTCCTCGGCCACCTGCGCTCGGCGCTGGTGGCGGTGGTCAGCCTGCCGCTGGGCGTGCTCGCCGCCTTCATCGCGCTGCACCTGCAGGGCGTGACCGCGAACCTGATGTCGCTCGGCGGCATCGCCATCGCGATCGGTGCGATGGTCGACGCCGCAGTGGTGATGATCGAGAACGCGCACAAACATCTGGAGCACTGGCGCGACGCGCACGGCGGCGACGAACCGCGGGGCCAGGTGCGCTGGTCGCTGCTCGCCGAGGCTGCGGCAGAAGTGGGTCCTGCGCTGTTCGTCAGCCTGCTGATCATCGCACTGTCCTTCATCCCGGTGTTTGCGCTGACCGGGCAGGAGGGCAAGTTGTTCAAACCGTTGGCGTTCACCAAGACCTACGCGATGGCGGCAGCGGCCGGGCTGGCGGTGACACTGGTGCCGGTGCTGATGGGCTACCTGATCCGCGGGCGCATCCGGCCCGAGCACGCCAACCCGCTCAACCGCGGCCTGATCGCTTTGTACCGGCCGATCCTGGAAGCGGTGCTGCGTTATCCGAAGACGACTCTTACGCTGGCCGGACTGTTGCTGCTTACCGCACTGCTGCCTATTAGCCGGCTCGGCAGCGAGTTCATGCCTGCGATGGACGAGGGCACGTTGCTGTACATGCCTACCGCGCTGCCGGGCCTGTCCTCGGGCAAGGCCGCGCAACTGTTGCAGCTCACCGATCGCATGATCAAGACCGTGCCTGAGGTCGAGCATGTGTTCGGCAAGGCTGGCCGTGCCGACACGGCCACCGATCCAGCGCCGATAGAGATGTTCGAAACCACGATCACGTTCAAGCCGAAAGCGCAGTGGCGTCCCGGCATGACGATGGACAAGCTCAAGATGGAGCTGAATCAAGCGGTGCACGTGCCGGGTCTGACCAACCTGTTCGTGCCGCCGTTGCGCAACCGAATTGACATGCTGGCCACCGGAATCAAGAGCCCGATCGGGATCAAGGTGCTAGGCAGCGACGTGGCTAGCCTGCAAGCGGTGGCCGACCGGATCGAGGCGGTCGCGCGTAACGTACCCGGTGTGGGCTCGGCGATTGCCGAACGCGCCGCCAGCGGACGCTACATCGACGTGCGAGTCCGCCGCGCCGAAGCGGCTCGCTACGGACTGAGCCAGCAGCAGGTGCAGCAGCTGGTGGCGACGGTGGTTGGCGGCGACCCGATCGACCAGGTGGTCGCGGGGCGCGAGCGCTATCCGATCGTACTGCGCTATCCACGCGCGGCGCGCGACTCGCTGGCCGCGCTGGCGCAGTTGCCGATCGTCGCAGCAAACGGCGCGCAGCTGACGCTGGGCCAAGTAGCCGATATTGAGGTCGTCGGCGGGCCGCCGATGCTGAAGAGCGAGAACGGTCAACTGGCAACCTATGTCTACGTCGATACCGCCGGCCGAGACCTCGGTGCGGTGGTGGCCGATCTACAGCGGACCGTGGCCCGCGAGGTGCGCCTGCCGCCAGGCGTCACGCTGTCGTGGTCGGGTCAGTTTGAGTATCTGGCGCAGGCAATGCAGCGACTGACCTTGGTGGTGCCGGTCGTATTGTTGATCGTGTTGGTATTGATCTACGTCGTGTTTCGTCGAGCCAGCGAGGCAATGCTGATCATGGCCAGCGTGCCACTGGCGCTGGTGGGCGGACTGTGGCTGATCTGGCTGCTCGGCCATGCGGTGTCGGTGGCGACGATGATCGGCTTCATCGCGCTGGCCGGGGTCGCCGCCGAATTCGGCGTCGTGATGATGCTGTACCTGCGCCACGCGTGGGATCGCCGGATGGCCACCGATCCGCACGCGGGCTTGGCCGAACTGGACGAGGCGATCCGCGAAGGTGCGGTGCAGCGGGTCCGGCCGAAGGCCATGACCGTCGCCGTCATCCTGGCCGGTCTGCTGCCAATCCTGCTCGGCCACGGGGCCGGTTCGGAAGTGATGCAGCGCATCGCTGCGCCGATGGTCGGCGGCATGCTTACCGCGCCCCTGCTGTCCATGCTCGTGCTGCCCGCAGCGTTCCAGCTTCTGATGCGGCACCGGCTGC
>JADHNH010000184.1 GCA_016779605.1 Nevskia sp.
GGCGGCCGCAGGCCGCCGCACCCTTGCAAGACCAAACCGGAGCAGGCGATGCGAATCCTTCACACCATGCTGCGCGTCGGCAACCTCGAGCGCTCGATCGAGTTCTACACCAAGGTGCTCGGCATGAAGCTGCTGTCGCGCAACGATTACCCGGAAGGCAAGTTCACCCTTGCGTTCCTGGGCTTCGAGGAGCGCGTCAACGGGCGCCAGCTCGGCGCCGAGATCGAGCTGACGCACAACTGGGGCGTCGACCACTACGAGCTCGGCACCGCTTACGGCCACGTCGCCCTGGAGGTGGACGACGCCTACAAGACCTGCGACCTGGTGCGCCAGCGCGGCGGCAAGGTGGTGCGCGAAGCCGGGCCGATGAAGCACGGCACCACGGTGATCGCCTTCGTCGAGGATCCAGACGGCTACAAGATCGAGTTCATCCAGAGCCGGAAAGCGGCCTAGCGGCCCCGCCGCCGCCGTGCGGCACGCGCGGGCACGGCGGTTGCACCGGGCAGCGGCCTCAGGTGCAGGCTTTGCGGGTCTTCTCGGTCTGGTCCTTGAGCCAGGCCAGCAGGCCTTCGAAGCCTTTTTCGGTGAAGGCCTTTTCGTACTGCGAGGTGCGCACCGCCAGGTCGCTGACGCCGTCGGCGATGACGTTGATGATGCGCCAGCCGCCGTCCTTGCGACGCAGCACGTAGTCGAACTTGACCAGATCGCCGCTGCCCGGCTGCAGCTTGGCATGCACCAGCTGCTGGTCGCCGCCGCCCAGCGGCTGCATGCCGAGCGTGGTGAACGCGTCGCCGTCGAAGTCGTCGAACTGGCTGGCGTAGGTCAGGATCACCTGCTCGCGGAAAGCCGCCACGAACCGCTGGCGCTGCTCGGCGGTCAGTTGGCTCCAGTGGCGGCGTAGCGTGCTTTGCGCGATCGCCGGCAGGTCGAAGCTGGCGTCGACCACCGGTTCCATGCGCTTGGTGCGGCCGGCGCAGGCGTACTCCTTGCCGTGCTGCATGTTGTTGAGCAGGGCGTCGTGGAAGGCGGTGACGACCTTGTCCGGGCCGCCGTCGGCCGGCCGGTCCGCTTCCCCGGCAGCGTGCGCCGGCAGGACGGCTGCAGCCGCGAGCAGGAAAAAAAGCGAAAATACAGCCGTTCGCATGATGCGCAAAACGTCCTCCGGGCGGTGTCGGCGAGCGGCCGCGGGGGTTTGCCGGTTCTTTGGATGCCCGTGGCCGCGATTGTAAACAAGCGTAAAGGGTAGCACGAATGGGCGGCCGGGCCGTCCACGGCATCCCCTCCCGCAGTACCTGTTTTGTGACCCCGAGGAACCAGGAAAGTGTCAGCGCCAGAAGACCGAACCAGCCACTTCGCCCGGCGCGCCCTGCATGCCTGGATGGCCTATGTGCAACGGCACGCCGCCCGGGTGGCGGTGGCCGCGCTGCTGCTGAGCGTGGGCCTGGGGGCGTTCACCGCCACCCACCTGTCGGTCGACACCGACACCGAAAACATGCTCTCCGCGCAGCTGCCCTGGCGCCAGGCCGAGCACGAGATGGACCGCCTGTTCCCGACCCTGGACCCGGGGCTGGTGCTGGTCATCGACGGCGCCACCCCGGAGCTCGCCGACGACGCCCAGCGCCGCGCGGTGGCGGCGCTCAAGGCCAGGCCCGAGCTGTTCAAGCAGGTCTTCGCGGCGGAGACCGAGCCGTTCTTCCGCCGCAGCGGCCTGCTCTATCTGGACACGCCGCAGCTGCAGGCGCTCGCCGACGGGCTCAACCAGGCGCAGCCGTTCCTGGGCACGCTGGCGCAGGACCCCAGCCTGCACGGCCTGTTCACCTTGCTGAACCGCGCCGTGACCCAGCCGGCGGCGGCCGATTTCGACCTGAAGCCGGCCTTCGGCGGCATCGCCAAGGGCATCGAGGCCGCCACCGCCGGCCGCTTCTACCAGCTTTCCTGGCAGGAGCTGATGGGCGCCGGCACCGCCGGGCCGGACCCGCGGCGGCGCTTCGTCGAGATCACGCCGGCGATGGATTTCAACCAGCTGTTCCCGGCCGAGCAGCCGATCGCGGCGATCCGCGCCGTCGAGCGCGAGCTGCAGCTCGACGCCGCGCACGGTCTCAACGCGCGCCTGACCGGCTCGGTGGCGCTGGAGCACGAGGAGCTCCACTCGGCGTTCAGCGGCGGCATGGTCGCCTTCGCCGCCGCGCTGGCGATGGTGGCGGTGCTGCTGTTCATGGCGCTGCGCTCGCTGCGGCTGGTGGTGGCGGCGGTGCTGACCCTGGCGTTCGGCCTGCTGGTGACGGCGGCCTTCGCCGCCGGCGCGGTCGGCCACCTGAACCTGATCTCGATCGCCTTCAGCGTGCTGTACGTCGGCCTGGGCATCGACTACGCGCTGTACCTGTGCATGCAGTACCGCGAGCTGCTCGGCGGCGGCATGCCGCCGCGCCAGGCCCTGCCGCAGGCGGCCGAGGACATCGGCGGCTACATGGCGGTGTGCGCGGCGACCACCTCGCTGGGCTTCTTCGCCTTCGTGCCGACGCCGTTCACCGGCATCGCCGAGCTCGGCCTGATCGCCGGCGTGGGCATGTTCGTCAGCCTGGTCTCCAGCCTGGTGGTGCTGCCGGCGCTGATCACGCTGTGGCCGCCGGACCCGGCGCGCGTGGTGCTGCGCCCGGCCGGGCACGGCGTGGTCGGGCGCATCCTCGACTGGCCCTACACCCGCGCCCGCGCCATCTGGTGCGGCGCCGCGCTGCTGGCGGCGGGCGCGCTGTTCGCCGCGCCCAAGGCGCGCTTCGACTACGACCCGCTGGACCTGCGCGACCCGCACAGCGAATCGGTCGCCACTTTCCGCGACCTGCTCAAGGACCCCGACGTCCCCACCCTGACCCTGGCGGAGATCGCCGACAGCGACGCGCAGGCGCAGCAGCTCGCCGGCAAGCTCGGCACGCTGCCGCTGGTGTCGCGCGCGATGAGCCTGCACGACTTCATCCCGCAGGAGCAGGACGCCAAGCTCGCCATCGTCGGCGATCTCAACCTGTCGCTGGGCCCGGCGCTGCTGAGCGCGCCCGACCCGCTGGTGCTGGCCTCGCGCACCGACGACTACGCCGCGATCCACGAATTCGCCGGCGCGCTGCCGGCGTTCGTCGCCGCGCATCCCGCGGCCGGCGCGCAGCCGGCGGCGGACGACGCCACGGCCGCCCTGCTCAAGGCCCTGCAGGACCTCGACGCCGCCTGGCAGCAGGGCGACCCGGCGGCGCACGAGCAGTTGCTGGCGCGGCTGCGCAGCGCGCTGCTGTCGGCCATGCCGGCGCAGATCGACGGCCTGCGCACCGCGCTGCAGGCGACAGCGGTGACCGTGGACGACCTGCCGCCGCAGATCCGCGAGCGCTGGCAGAGCGCCGACGGCCATTTCCGCGTGGAGATCTGGCCCAAGGAGGTGCTCGACAACCCGCCGGCGATGGAGCGCTTCGTCGCCCAGGTGCGCGGCGCGGCGCCGCGCGCGGTCGGCGCGCCGATCGGCTACATCGAGTCGGGCCACTCGGTGGTGGCGGCGTTCCAGCAGGCGTTCGCCTACTCGTTCATCGCCATCACCGTGCTGCTGCTGGTGCTGCTGCGCAGCGTGGTGGACATGCTGCTGGTGCTGATCCCGCTGGCACTGGCCGGCCTGCTCACGGTGGCCGGCTCGGTGCTGCTGAACGTGCCGTTCAACTTCGCCAACGTCATCGCCCTGCCGCTGATCCTGGGCGTGGGCGTGGACTACGGCGTGTACCTGGTGCAGCGCGGCCGCGCCGCCGCGGCCGACGCCGCCAACCTGCTGCACACCGGCACGGCGCGCGCGGTGCTGTTCGGCGCGCTGATCACCACCGCCAATTTCGGCAACCTGATGCTGGCCAAGCACCCGGGCACGGTCAGCATGGGCGTACTGCTGACCCTGGGCCTGTCGATGACCCTGCTGTGCGCCCTGGTGCTGCTGCCCAGCCTGCTGGCGTGGCGCTACCGCAGTACCCACCCCGGCCTGCCGGACGCGTAGACGAGCTCAAGGCCGGCGCCCGAACCATGCGGCGCCGGCGGTGCGGTACCTTCAGGCCTGGTGGCGCGGATAGTCCGTGTAGCCGTGCGGGCCGGGGGTGTAGTAGGTCTTCTTGTCCGGCTCGGTCAGCGGCGCGCCGAGGGCGAAGCGCTCCGGCAGATCCGGGTTGGAGATGAACAGCTGGCCGTAGACCACCGCGTCCAGCCAGCCTTCGCGCAGCGCCTGCTCGCCGGTTTCGCGGGTGAAGCCGCCGGCGGAAATCATCGGGCCCTTGAAATGCGGGCGGAAGTCTGCGACCGGGATGCCGGGGCTGCCGCGCTTCAAGTCATCCTCTGTGGCCTGGGTGACGTGCGCGTAGGCCAGGCCGAAGCGGCTCAGCTCGCGCAGGAGGTAGCTGAACACTTCGCGCGGGTTGGAGTCGCGCATGTCGTTGGAGGTGCCGCTCGGCGACAGGCGGATGCCCACGCGGTCGGCGCCCCACACGCCGGTGACCGCCTCGGCCACTTCCAGGCACAGGCGCACGCGGTTTTCCAGGCTGCCGCCGTAGCGGTCGGTGCGCTGGTTGACGCCGTCGCGCAGGAACTGGTCCAGCAGGTAGCCGTTGGCGTTGTGGATCTCCACGCCGTCGAAGCCGGCGGCCTTGGCGCGGCGCGCGCCGGCCTCGTACTCGGCGACCACGCCGGGAATCTCGTGCAGCTCCAGCGGCCGCGGCACCGGCAGGTCCT
Organism: Nevskia sp.; assembly: GCA_016779605.1. GTDB lineage: Bacteria > Pseudomonadota > Gammaproteobacteria > Nevskiales > Nevskiaceae > Nevskia. The sequence goes on from JADHNH010000184.1 coordinate 4,738, forward strand.
CCTGCTTGTAGTCGGCGGTGACCACGCGGCCCTTGGCCTTCACCGCGCTGGAGGAGACCGGCGCGCCGCCATCGGGCTGGTGGCTGGAATGCGAGATGCGGCCGACGTGCCAGAGCTGCAGGAAGATGCGGCCGCCGGCGGCGTGCACGGCATCGGTGACGGCGTTCCAACCGGCCTGCTGCGCGTCGGTGTGGATGCCCGGCGTGTTCGGGTAGCCGTGGCCGCGCGGCGACACCGAGGTGGCCTCGGCGATGACCAGGCCCGCGCCCGCCCGCTGTGCGTAGTATTCCGCCACCATCGGCGTGGGCACACGCGCCGCGTCCGCGCGCATGCGCGTCAGCGGCGCCATCAGCACGCGGTTGGGCAGGCGCAGCGCGCCAAGAGTGACGGGGCTGTGCAGCAGGCTCTGCGCCTGTTCCTTGGATGCGCTGTCGGGCACTTCAGTTTCTCCGCAAATCGATCAATCCGCCGGTCTCGGCAGGCTTACCAGGGCAGGGTCTGGCCGAGGTGGAAGTAGCCGCCGGTGGGGCCGTCGGCGTCCAGCAGCGCCAGCGCCACGCTGGTGTGCGCGCCCTGGGTCACTTCCATCGGCGCGTTGGCGCCGCCCATGTCGGTCTTCACGTGCCCTGGATGGCCGGCGTTGA
>JADHNH010000185.1 GCA_016779605.1 Nevskia sp.
GGGGAGCTTTGCGTGACCGATCTGGCCGGGACACTAGATGCGACCCCTCAGGCAATCTCAAATCAGTTGCAGCGTCTCGCAGACAGGAAGATCGTCCAATCGCGACGCGAGAGAAACAATGTCTATTACCGAATCGTTGACCCATGCATCCCTGGACTGCTTGACCTCGGCCTATGCCTTTTAGAGGACACCACTTGAGAGGGGTGAGGTGGTAGAAGCTATCTCAAAATCGTCTGGGGAGAATGACGATTGAGGCGAGTTGGACGAAGCCGAGGAAATTGACAGCGTAGTATTCCCATCGCACCAGGAAGCGGCGTAGCCAGTGCAGCCAGGCAAAGAAGCGTTAAACGATCCAGTGCCGCTCACAGCGGCGCGATCGGCGACCGTCCTGGGTCTTGGGTGAGCATTGGGCCAGCATGCAGAGCGTCATGACGACGATGCCGGCACTACCAGCCAAGTAGGAACGTGCCGGTTCTGCCAGCGGAAATTTGGGCGCCCACTGGCATGACCCAACTTGGGCCGGATTCGGCCGCTCGGGAGAGCTAGATCTCTTAGATCTTGCTAGACTCACCGCAAATGATCCTGGATTCGCGCCCGCGCTCTTGGCTGTTGACGCTGCTGTGCGTCGCTTTCCTGTTGGGCAGGGTGGATGGCGCGCATTTGCACCTGTGCTTTGACGGCGCCGAGCCGCCGGCCAGCCTTCGCTTCGTAGACTCGGAACCCCGGCAAAGCGATCCCGGCATGAGTGCCGTGTTCGTGGACGTGGACATTGCACTGGCCGGAGAGGCGCTGGCGAAGCAATCGATTTCGAGCTTCGATCTCCCGCTGGTGCTGACCGCCATCGCCCTCATGGGGTTGGCTTGGGCCACGTCTCCGCAAAGTACCACCGCTCTCAAGCGCATACCGCTGCCTGGCGCGTGGCCGCGCGTGCGGCCGCCCTTGCGCGCACCCCCTCGCTGATCCCCTCGCGGCCGCACGGCCGCTGCACCAATGGCGTGTTTGCTCGCGGGTACGTCCCGCGCTTGCCGGCCTGGGGGTTCACATGATCACGATTCGCACGCACTCCATGGCGTGCCTGCTTACGCTTGGATGGGCGCTCGTTTGGGGGCCGCAGGCGCAGGCCGTCGACGGTTTGAGTTTATCCGAGGCTCTGGCGCGCGCCCTGCGCGACAGCCCCGAACTGCGTATCTACCCTTATGAGCGCCGTGCCGCCGAGGCCGACAAGTTGCAAGCCGGACTACGGCCCAACCCCGAACTCGGCGTCGAGCTGCAAAACTTCGCCGGCACCGGCGCCGTGCGGGGCGTGAAGTCCTTGGAGACCACGCTGACCCTGTCCCAACTCATCGAGCTGGGCGGAAAGCGTGAACGCCGGGTCGAAGCCGCCGAGGCGGCGCTGGGCAGCGCCGGCGCCGACTACGACGTGGCCAGGCTGGATGTGCTGTCCGAAACCGCGCGCCGCTACGTTGACGTGGCGGAAGCGCAGGCCCAACTGGAGGCCACCCAGAGGTCGATCGATCTGGCCAAGCAAGCCGGCGAGGCCGTGGAGCGGCGCATCCGTGCCGGTGCCGCCTCCACGGCTGAGCGCAACCGCGCCAATATCGCGCGCCTGCGGGCGCAACTCGACGCACAGCGCGCCCAGGGCGAGCTCGATGCCCGGCGTGTGGCGCTCGGAGCGATGTGGGGCCAAGGTGCTCCGGACTTCAACATGGTTTCCGGCGATCTTTACGCGATCCCGCCGCTGGCCGATTTCGCCACGTTCGCCGACCGGATTCAGACCAGCCCGGACATCGGGCGGTTTGCGTCGGAACGCCGCCTGCGCGAGGCCGAGGTCAAGCTGGCGCAGGCCGAGGCAGTGCCGGACCTGACGGTCGGCGCCGGCGTGCGCCGGCTCAACTCCGGCGCCGAAGTCGGCGGAACCGGCGCGGACTACGGTCTGGTCGCTTCACTCAACCTGCCGCTGCCGCTGTTCAATCGCAACCAGGGCAAGATCGCCGCAGCCCAGGAGCGCATCGGGCAAAGTGATGCCGAGCGCGATGCCGCCCTGTTGCGCACCCGCGCCGTCCTCTATGGCCTCTACCAAGCTGCCGCGCAAGCGCGTCGCCAGTCCGAGGCGCTGCGCGGGGAGGCAATGACGCAGGCCGAGCAAGCACTGACCCTGACCCAGCGCGGCTTCCTCAACGGTCGCTTCTCCTTCCTCGAACTCGCCGACGCCCAGCGCCAGGTGCTGGAGCTGCGCAGCCAGGCCATCACCGCCAGCGCCGATGCCCAGCGTATCGACGCCGAAATCGAACGTCTCACCGCGCAGCCGATTGTCGCTGCGACTGCCGGAGCCACCCCATGACCCGTTACCTGCTCCTGGCCCTGTGTCTGGGCGTCGCGGCCTGCTCGGGCAAGTCCGAACCTCAAGCCGAGAGCCCGCGTGACAGACCCGAAGCCGCGGCCGAGCAACCGCAAGCGGCTCAGATCACGCCCGATCATGCCAAGGCCGCCGGCATCGAAATCGCCACCGCCGGTCCAGCGCAGATCCGCGAGACGCTGACTCTCTACGGCTCCATCCGTCCCAATGCCGAGCGCCAGCAGGAAGTGCGTGCCCGCTACCCCGGTGTCGTGCGCAGCGTGGCCAAGCGGCCCGGCGATACGGTTGCAAAGGGCGACCTGCTGCTGAGCGTCGAATCCAACGACAGCCTGGAGCCGTATGCCATCCGCTCGCCGATTGCCGGCTCCGTGCTGGAGCGGCGAGTGAATCCCGGCGAGTCCATCGACGCCAGCACCACCCTCCTTGTCGTCGCCGACTTGTCGAGTGTCTGGGCCGAGTTTGCCGTATTCGCGCGCGACCTCGGGCATGTCCGCTCCGGCATGACGGTGCTGCTTAAGAGCAGCGACGGCGATACCACCGGCACCGCCCGGATCGCCTATGTGGCACCGTCCGGCAGTAGCGACACTCAGAGCGTCGTCGCGCGGGCCGTGGTGGACAACAAGGCCGGCCACTGGGTCGCAGGCCAGTTCGTGACTGGCGACGTGGTACTGGAGGACCGGCAGGTGCCGGTGTCCGTAGCCCCGGCTTCGATCCAGAAGTTGGGCGACGACACCGTGGTGTTCGTGCAGACCGACAAGGGCTTCGCGCCGCGCAAGGTCGAACTGGGGCTGCACAGCCCCGAAGCCATCGAAATCAAGCAGGGCCTTGCCGCCGGCGAACGCTACGCCGCGAAAAACAGCTACCTCATCAAGTCCGAACTGCTCAAGGGCAGCGGCGACGAGGAGTAAGCCATGAAACAAATTGCCGCTTGTCTTCAGCCACACCGGCTGAGCAAAGTCGTTCGCGCCCTGCACAGCCTGGCACGCTTCCCGGGATTCACCGTGCTCGATGCTCATGGGCAAGGCCACGGCCGCGGCGCCGGCGGGCACCACGCCTATGACGATGACGGACTGATGTACTACGAGCGCTGCGTGCTGACGGTCGTTTGCGAGGACGGCGAAGCCGCTTCCATTGCCGATCTCATCGCGCGCACCGCCCACACCGGCAACAAGGGGGACGGCATTGTCGTTATCACCGAGGTATCGCAGGTCCTGCGCATCCGCGATGCCGGGGGTGGCTCGTGATTGCCCGACTGATCGATTTCTCCATCCGCCAGCGCTGGCTGGTGATGGCCCTGGTGGCCGGATTTGTCGCGTTCGGCATCTTCGAGTACAAGCGCCTGCCGATCGACGCTGTGCCGGACATCACCAACGTCCAGGTACAGATCAACACCCGCGCGCCCGGCTATTCGCCGCTGGAGGTGGAGCAGCGCGTCACCTTCCTGGTCGAGACCGCCATGGCCGGGACTCCGAAGCTGGAAAGCACCCGCTCGATCTCGGCCTACGGCCTGTCGCAGGTGACGGTGGTGTTCAAGGACGGCACCGACATCTACTTCGCCCGCCAGCTCGTCAACGAGCGGCTGCAGGAGGTGAAAAGCGAGTTGCCGGAAGGGACGATTCCGGAAATGGGTCCCGTCGCCACCGGCCTGGGCGAAATCTACCTCTACACCATCAGCGCCGAGCCGGGCGCGCGCAAGCCCGACGGCACACCCTACACGCCGATCGACCTGCATAGCGTGCAGGACTGGATCATCAAGCCGCAGCTGCGGCAGGTGCCGGGCGTGTCCGAGGTCAATTCCATCGGTGGCTTCGACAAGCAGTACCAGGTCGCGCCGGACCCGGCGCGCCTGCTTGCTTACGGCATCACCCTGCGCGACCTGATCCAGGCCCTGCAAGCCAACAACATCAACGTCGGCGCCGGCTACATCGAGCGCAACGGCGAGCAATCGCTGGTGCGCGTCCCCGGCCAGCTCACCGACCTCAAGACCATCGGCGAAGTGGTGGTCACCACCCGCAACGGCATTCCGGTCCGCGTCAGCGACGTGGCGGAGGTGGGAATCGGCAAGGATCTGCGCACCGGCGCCGCAACCGTCAACGGCGAGGAAACCGTACTCGGCACTGCCCTCATGCTGATCGGTGAGAATAGTCGGACAGTGTCGCTGCGGGTGGCCGAGAAACTCGCCGAAATTGGAAAGCGTCTGCCGCAAGGTATCAAGGCCGAAGCGGTCTACGACCGCACCGTGCTGGTCAACCAGACCATCGCCACGGTGCAGAAGAACCTCGCCGAAGGCGCGCTGCTGGTGATCGTGGTGCTGTTCCTGTTCCTGGGCAACCTGCGCGCGGCGCTGCTCACGGCGATGGTCATTCCACTGGCGCTGTTCGCGACCTTCACCGGCATGGTGGAAAACCGGGTCAGCGGCAACCTGATGAGCTTGGGTGCCCTGGACTTTGGACTGATCGTGGACGGCGCTCTGATTATCGTCGAGAACTGCATCCTCCGCCTGGCGCAAGCGCAGCACGAGAAGGGCCGCGTGCTAGAGCGTGGCGAGCGTTTCGAGACGGTGTACGAGGCGACGCGGGAGGTGTTCAAGCCCAGCCTGGTCAGCGTCGCCGTGATCGTGCTGGTCAACCTGCCGATCTTTGCCCTCAGCGGCGTCGAGGGGAAGATGTTCCACCCGATGGCTTTTGCCGTGATCGCGGCGCTGATCGGCGCGCTGATCTTCTCCCTGACCTTTGTTCCGGCGGCCTGCGCACTGTTGCTGACCGGCAGAATCGAGGAGAAGGACAACTGGCTGGTGCGTACTGCCAAGCGCGGCTACGCGCCGCTGCTGCGCGGCGTGCTGCGGCTGCGCTGGCCGGTGGTTGCCGGGGCGCTGGTGTTCGTGGTGGTTTGCGGCTGGGCCGCTTCGCGCATGGGCGCGGAGTTCATTCCTCAGCTCGACGAGGGCGACGTGTCGAT
>JADHNH010000186.1 GCA_016779605.1 Nevskia sp.
ACCCGAAGCTTCTCCAGCCGGTGCCGCAGCACGCCCTCCTGCTGTGGGCGGCCGTGCCCGCCGCGGCGATGTGGTGCGGGCTGCTGCTGGCGCCGTGGCGGCCGTGGAGCACGCGCGAGCGCATCGAGCCTGAGCCGGGTGCCGCCGGCGCCGACCTTGCCGAGGTTACCGTGCTGATCCCGGCGCGCAACGAGGCCGAGGTCATCGGCACCACGCTCGGCGCGCTGCGGCAGCAGGGCCATGGCCTGCGCGCGGTGGTGGTCGACGACCAGTCCACCGACGACACCGCGCGGATCGTCCGCGGGTTTCCCAACGCCGAACTGGTCGCCGGCGCGCCGCTGCCGGCCGGCTGGGCCGGCAAGCTGTGGGCGCTGCAGCAGGGCCTGGCGCAGGTGCGCACGCCACTGACCCTGCTGCTCGACGCCGACATTGCCCTGCAGCCCGGGCAGCTGGCGGCCCTGCTGGCGCACAAGCGCGCCGGCGGCTGGAATTTTGTTTCGCTGATGGCGGACCTGCGCCGTACCAGCTTCTGGGACCGCCTGCTGCTGCCGGCCTTCGTCTACTACTTCAAGCTGCTGTATCCCTTCGGCATCTCCAACTCGCGCTCGCGCCTGGTGGCGGCCGCCGCCGGCGGCTGCGTGCTGGTCGACACCGAGGCGCTGCGCACGGTGGGCGCTTTCGCCAGCCTGCGCGGCGCGCTCATCGACGACTGCACCCTGGCGCGGCAGGTCAAGCGTGCCGGCTTCCGCACCTGGGTCGGCCTGAGCCGCGGCGTGGTCAGCCTGCGCGCCTACGGCGACTTGCGCTCGATCCACGACATGGTGGCCCGTTCAGCGTTCACTCAGCTTCGGTATTCCATCCTTCTGTTGCTGCTGGTGACGGTGGTCTTTGCCGCCGCCTACTGGCTGCCGCTGCTGGCCCTGTTCTGGCCGGATGGGCGCGCGGTTGCGGTGCTGGCGCTGGCGGCGATGGCGGCGGGCTATTGGCCCACCTTGCGCTACTACGACCTGCCGCCCTGGTGGCTGCTCGGCATACCGCTGGCGGCGAGCCTGTACCTGGCGATGACCTGGAGCTCCGCCATCCGCTACTGGCGCGGCGAGCGCTCGCGCTGGAAGGGCCGCGTCTATGCCAGCGGCGAGGGGCCGCCGCACTGATTGCGGCAGGCCGCTCAGGGGGCGGCATTTCAACCGAAAACAAAAGGACCTCAGGAATGACTCAGCAGTACGGCTTGGGCGGCATCTCGGTGTTCGTGCCGCCCTATCGGGTGGACCTGCAGCAGTGGTGCCAATGGAGCGGCAGCGACTTCGCCAAGATCGGCGCAGTGGTCGGCCACAGCTTTCGCATGGCGGGGCCGGAGCACAACGCCTATACCCTGGCCGCGCAGGCGGTGCTCAACCTGATCCTCGACAACAGCGTTGACCCGGCATCGGTCGGCCACCTGGCCCTGGCCACCGAGTCCAGCAGCGACAACGCGGTGGGAGCGGTGGTGGTGCGCGGCCTGGTCGACATGGCGCTGGCGCAGCGCGGCCTGCCGCCGCTGTCGCGTTACTGCGAGGTGCCCGAGATCAAGCAGGCCTGCATCGCCGGCGTGTACGGCCTGAAGGGCGCGGTGCGCTACCTGGCGCACGACGGCGCCGGCCGCAATGCCATCGTCGCGGCGGTGGACATCGCCGAATACGAGCAGGGCAGCACCGGCGAGCCGACCCAGGGCGCCGGCGCGGCGGCGATGCTGGTCGAAGCCGATCCGCGGCTGCTGCGGCTGGACCTGCGCAGTTCCGGCTCCGCCTCCAGCTACCGCATCGCCGATTTCCGCAAGCCGTTCCTACGCTTCGCCGGCCAGGTGCCGGGCGACAACGGGCGCCTGCGCGACTTCCCGGTGTTCAACGGCAAGTATTCCACCGCCTGCTACCTCGACGAGGTGATGTGCGCGTTCGACGCCCTGTTCGAGCGCAGGGGCGGGCCGCGCGCGGAGTTCCTGCGCGGGCTGGCTGCGGCGTTCATGCACCGGCCCTACCACCACATGCCGGTGAGCGCCTGGTCGCTGGCCTACCTGTTCGCCCTCGGTGCCGACGGCGGCGACGAGCACCGCGAGCTGGAAGCCTACTGCACCGCCGCCGGCGTGGCGCTGGCGCAGGTGCTGGCGGAAATGCGCCAGCGGCCGGAACTGGCGCGCGCGGTGGCCGCCGGCGAAGCGCCGCCGGAGGAGCCGTACCCGCTGTGCGCCCACGTCGTCAAGGCGTTCCGCCGCAGCCCGCGCTACAAGGAAGTGGTGGAAGGCAAGCTGCGCCTCGGCGCAGCCAGCATGATGCACGTGGGCAACCTCTACACCGCCGCCCTGCCGGCCTGGCTCGCGGCCGGGTTCGAGGAAGCGTTGCACGATACCGGCGAGCTGGCCGGACGGCCGCTGCTGCTGGTCGGCTACGGCAGCGGCGACGCCGCCGAGACCCTGGTGGCCGAAGCTGCGCCGGGCTGGCGCCAGGCCGCAGCCCGCATCGGCCTGGCGCGCATGTTCGCCGGTGCGGTGGACCTGAGCCAGGCGCAGTATCGCAGCCTGCACGACGGCCGCCGCCCGGCCGACCTGGCCGCGGCCGACGGCAGCGGATTCGCCATCGGCCGCGTCGGCACCTCGCGGCAGGGCGCGTTCCAGGATTTCGGCGTCGAGTATTACCGCTACGCCAAGCAGGCCGCCGCCAGCGGATAAACCGGCCCTGATCGAACCTTCGTCACAGTCCGGCGCCGGATTTCGATTTGCGCGCAGGGACCGCGCATAGACCCCGTATATACTGAGCCCAGGCGGTTTCCGGGCGGTTGCCCGGCCTTGGATTCGGGGGAGAAAGCGCGTCGGTGCTTTCGCGGACCGATGCATTGCGATTGGGGGAATCGACATGCAGGCCAGGTGCGGTGTGTTGCGGCCGTGCGCGCGGGCGGCGGTGCGGGGCCGGGGAGGCCTTGCGGCACTGTTGAGCGGCGTCCTTGCGTTGTTGCTGGCGGGTCCGGCGGCCGCGCAGCAGAACTTCAGCTTCGACGGCTTGCACAGCTTCGATGGCACGGCGTCGAAGGCATCCGGCGGGATCACGGCGGCCGGCAACGGCAAGCTGTACGGCGTGGTGCAGGCCGGCGGCGCCAACACGCAGGGCGGCATCTTCGAGCTGAGCCAGGACCTCGCCGGCGGCGACACCTTCAGGCTGGTCTATTCCTTCACCGGGCTCACCGGCGGCATCAATACCGACGGCGCCGCGCCGCTGGGCACGCTGGCGCTGAGCCCCGACGGCAGTCTTCTATACGGCACCACCTCCGCCGGCGGCGCGTTCGGGCAGGGGACGCTGTTCAGCGTCCCGCTGCCCACCGCCGGCGCGCCCAATCCCTTGCCCACGACGCTGGCGAGCTTCGGCGCAGACAGCACCGCAAACGGCTTCACCGGCCAGTTCCTGCGGGCCGGCGTCATGACCTTCGACGGCGCGGGCAGGCTCTACGGCATCGCCTCGGGCGGCGGCGCTAACTTCGCCGGACAGGTGTGGAAGTTCGACGGCAGCCCGCACACGCTGTACGACTTCGGCGCCGGCGCGACGGATGGATTTTCGCCTGCCGGCGGCGTCTGGCTGGGCTCCGACGGCAGGCTGTGGGGCGTGACGCAGAGCGGTGGTGCCAACAGCTCCGGCACGATCTACAACGTCGGCACCGACGGCAGCTACACCCAGGTCTATCCCTTTTCCGCGTCCACGCCCAATGCGGCGCATTACCCGGTCAACAACGACGGCGTCCTGCCGGTCGGCCTGACGCCGGCTGCGGACGGCAACAGCTTCTACGTCATCACCCTTTACGGCGGCAGCAACGGCCTGGGCGCGCTCGGGCAGGTCGCCGTGCCGGGCGGCGCATTCACCGTGCTGGGCTCGCTACCGGGGGTGGACGGCAACGGCTTCAACACGGAAGGCGCACTGGCCGCCGGCGAACCGGTGATCGCGCCCGATGGCGGCCTGTTCTGCCCGTTCGGCTACGACGGCCAGAACAACAGCGGCACCATTGCGCAGATCAGCCTGCCGAACCCGGCCAACCCCGCCGCCACCCTGGCGCTCGCGCCCATCTTCACGTTCGGCGCCCTGGGCGGCGGCGGCAGCAATGGCGACGGCGCGCGGCCGGGGCCGATCTCCCTGCTGCCCGCACCCGCCGGAACGGGCGGCGCCTACGCGCTGATCGGCACGGCCGCAGAGGGCGGCGGCAACGGCGTGGGCGGGATTTATGCGTTGCAGGCACCGGGCACGCCGCCGCCGCTGCCGACCGTGCAGATCACGGCCGATCCGGCATTGATCGACGGAAACTTCAACGGCTACGTCACGCTGACCTGGACTTCCGCCAACGCCGATAGCTGCGATGCAAGCCGCTCCTGGCAAGGCACCGAACCGACGGCAGGCACCCAGCAGCGCTTTATCAGTTCGGACGATCCCAACTCAACCAGCATCAGCTCGGACGGCAGCGTCGAAACCTTCGATTTCACGCTGACCTGCACCAACACGACTGGCAGCGCAATGGCCAACGCCCACGTCGAATATGACGTCTTGCCCAAGAAAGGGGGCGGCGGTGGTTCGGTGGATCCTGGTTTGGCGGGCCTGTTGCTAGCGGCCTGGGGTGCCGCCAGGCGCAGGCGCCTGCGCCGTTGCTGAGCGCGGTCGCGTTCCGCTGCCAGGGTAGTTCGCGTGCCCTGATGGAACGATCGAGTTGAAACAGGGGCAGGTTCAGCACGGATTCAGCGCAGGGCTGTTGTGATGCGCTGCCGGTGCGCTGGCCCGCAATACGAATTACGATCGGGCATGCGCTTGGCCGGCGCTGGAGAGCGACCATGCAAAAGATCGAGACACCGGTGCGGCGTATTCTGCGGGGCTTGGCTTTAGCGGCGGCGATTGCCGGAGGCGGCGGCCTGCTGGAGCCCGCCGCGGCACAGGATCAGGGGTATGACCAGTCGCCGCCGCCCGATCAGTACGCGTCGCAGGATCAATACGCGCAGCAGGATCAGTACTCCGCGCCGGCGCAAGTGCCGCAGACCGACCCGCCGGCGCGCGCGGCGCGGCTGGCGTATGCGGCGGGCGAGGTCAGCTTTGCCCCGTCCGGGCAGGACGACTGGGGGCAGGCGGTGCTGAACCGCCCGGTGGTCACCGGCGACCGGCTTTACACCGGCAACGATGCCCGCGCCGAAGTGGAACTCGGCGAGGCCACCATGCGGCTGGCCCCGCAGACCGGCTTCAGCTTCCTGAACCTCGACGACAACACCGCGCAGATCCAGCTCAGCAGCGGCACCCTCAACCTCACCGTGCG
>JADHNH010000187.1 GCA_016779605.1 Nevskia sp.
GCGCCGCTGGACCGCGCCAACGTGGACACCGACGCGATCATCCCCAAGCAGTACCTGAAGTCGATCAAGCGCACCGGCTTCGGGCCGTTCCTGTTCGACGACTGGCGCTACCTGGACCCGGGCGACCTCGACGTCGACCCGGCCCGCCGCCGGCCCAACCCGGAATTCCTGCTCAACCAGCCGCGCTACCGCGGCGCCAGCATCCTGCTGGCGCGCGAGAACTTCGGCTGCGGGTCGTCGCGCGAGCACGCGGTGTGGGCGCTGGACGACTACGGCTTCCGCGCGGTGATCGCGCCGAGCTTCGCCGACATCTTTTTCAACAACAGCTTCAAGACCGGCCTGCTGCCGATCGTGCTGCCCAAGGCCGATGTCGACGCGCTGTTCGCCGAAGCCGCGGCCGAGGGCTACCGGCTGACCGTCGACCTGCCGGCGCAGGCGGTGGTGACGCCCGGCGGCCGCCGCTTCGCCTTCGCCATCGACCCGTTCCGCAAGGACTGCCTGGTCAAGGGCCTGGACGAGATCGGCCTGACCCTGCGCCATGCCGACGCCATCCGCGCGTTCGAGGCGCGGCGCCGCGAGCAGGCGCCGTGGCTGTTCGCGTGAGCGCGCCCGCCGCCGGCCAGACCTGGGACCCGGAGGCCTACGCGCGCAACGCCCGCTTCGTCGCCGAGCTGGGCGCGCCGCTGCTGGACTGGCTGGAGCCGCGGCCCGGCGAGCGCGTGCTGGACCTCGGCTGCGGCGACGGTGCCTTGACCGAAAAGCTGGTGGCGGCCGGCTGCAGCGTGGTCGGCGCCGATGCGAGCCCGGAGTTCGTCGCCGCGGCGCGCGCGCGCGGCCTGGATGCGCGGCTGGCCGACGGCCAGGCGCTGCCGTTTGCGGCCGAGTTCGACGCGGTGTTTTCCAACGCCGCGCTGCACTGGATGAAGCGCGACCCCGACGCCGTGCTGGCCGGGGTGGCGCGCGCGCTCAAGCCCGGCGGGCGCTTCGTCGCCGAGATGGGTGGGGCGGGCAACGTCGCCGCGATCCGCGGCGCGCTGCACGAGGCGCTGGCACGCCGCGGCATCGACGCGGCCGCGGCCGACCCCTGGTTCTTCCCCACCGCCGAGGACTACCGCGCGCGCCTGCAGGCGGCCGGCTTCGAGGTACGGCGGCTGGAGCTGTTCGAGCGGCCCACGCCGCTGCCCGGCGATGTCGCCGCCTGGCTCCGCACCTTCGCGCAGTCGTTCCTGGAGCGGCTGCCGGAAGCGGAGCGCGCGACGGTGCTCGACGAGGTGCAGGAAACCCTGCGGCCGCGCTTGTCCAAGGGCGGCCAGTGGACGGCCGATTACGTGCGGCTGCGGTTCATCGCTAACAAGAAGGCGGCGACATGAGTGCAGGCATCCCGAAGATTCTCATCCTGCCGGGCGACGGCATCGGCCCCGAAGTGGCGGCCGAGGCGCGCAAGGTGCTCGACGCCCTGCGCAGCCGGCATGGCTTCCACGCCGACATCGCCGAGGGCCTGATCGGCGGCGCGGCCTACGATGCCGCCGGCGAACCCTTGCCGGAGGCCACGCTGGCGGCGGCGCGCGGCGCCGACGCCGTGCTGCTGGCGGCGGTGGGCGGCCCGCGCTACGACAGCCTGCCGCGCGACAAGCGGCCGGAGCGCGGCCTGCTGGCGATCCGCGCCGGCCTGGGCCTGTACGCCAACCTGCGGCCGGCGATCCTGTTCCCCGAGCTGGCCGCGGCGTCCTCGCTCAAGCCGGAGCTGGTGGCAGGGCTGGACCTGCTGATCGTGCGCGAGCTGACCGGCGGCATCTACTTCGGCAAGCCGCGCGGCATCGAAACGCGCGACGGCCAGCGGGTCGGCGTCAACACCGAGGTCTACAGCGAGTCCGAGATCGAGCGCATCGCGCGCAGCGCCTTCACCGCGGCGCAGCTGCGCGGCAAGCGCCTGTGCTCGGTGGACAAGGCCAACGTGCTGGAATCCTCCGAGCTGTGGCGCGAGGTGGTGATCCGCGTCGGCCGCGACTTCCCCGAAGTGCAGCTCAGCCACCAGTACGTCGACAACGCCGCCATGCAGCTGGTGCGCGCGCCCAAGCAGTTCGACGTGATCGTCACCTCCAACCTGTTCGGCGACATCCTGTCGGACATCGCCGCCCAGCTCACCGGCTCCATCGGCATGCTGCCCTCGGCCTCGCTCAACGAGCGTGCACAAGGACTCTACGAGCCGATCCACGGCAGCGCGCCGGACATCGCGGGCAAAGGCGTGGCCAACCCGCTGGCGATGATCCTGTCGCTGGCGATGCTGCTGCGCTACTCTCTTAAGCGCGGCGACCTCGCCGACAAGGTCGAAGGCGCGGTGCGCCGGGTGCTGGCCGACGGCCTGCGCACGGCCGACATCGCGCGGCCCGGCGAGGCCACCGTGGGTACCGTGCAGATGGGCGCCGCGGTGGTCGCGGCGCTGGGCGGATGAACCGCAAGGAGAGCACGACGATGAATTTCCGCACCCACCTGCGGCTGATGGCCGACTGGAACGCCTGGTGCTTCCACCGCCTGTACGCGGTGGTGGACCGCGTCCGCGAGGAGGACTACCGGCGCGACTACGGGCTGTTCTTCAAGAGCGTCCACGCCACGCTCAACCACATGCTGCTGGTCGAGAAGATGTGGCTCGGGCGGCTGACCGGCGAGCTGCTGGCAATCACCGGGCTGGACCAGGAGCTGGAGCCGGACCGCGTGCGCCTGAAGCACCGCCAGATGGAGTCGGCGCATGCCATCGGCGCCTACGTCAAGGCCACTCCGGACGAGGTGCTGTTCGCCGAATTCGACTACCGCGCGACCAACGGCGATCCCTACACGCTGCTCCGCGCCGCCGCGGTGCACACCCTGTTCACGCACGGCGCCCACCACCGCGGCCAGGTGACCACCGTGCTGACCCAGCTCGGCCTGGAAGCCCCGGTGCTGGACTACCCGCGTTTCCTGGCTTCGTTACCCAAGAGTGATTTGTACGCATGAGCAAGAAGTACGACGTGGCCGTCGTCGGCGCCACCGGCGCGGTCGGCGAGGAGATGTTGAAGGTGCTGCAGCAGCGGCGGTTCCCGTTCGGCAAGGTCTACGCGGTGGCCTCGGCCCGTTCGGCCGGCGAGTACGTGGATTTCGGCGACCAGGAGCTGGAGGTTCACGACCTCGCCGGCTTCGATTTTTCCAAGACGCCGATCGGGCTGTTCTCGCCGGGCGCGGAGGTGTCCAAGGTGTACGCGCCGAAGGCCGCGGCGGCCGGCTGCGTGGTGATCGACAACACCAGCCAGTTCCGCTACGACGCCGACATCCCGCTGGTGGTGCCCGAGGTCAACCCGCACGCGGTGGCGCGGTTCCGCGCGCGCGGCATCATCGCCAACCCCAATTGCTCGACCATCCAGATGGTGGTGGCGCTCAAGCCGATTTACGACGCGGTGGGCATCGAGCGGATCAACGTGGCCACCTACCAGTCGGTGTCCGGCACCGGCAAGCCGGCGATCGAGGAACTGGCGCGGCAGTCGGCACAGGCGCTCAACGGCACCGAGATCGAGCGCAAGGTCTATCCGCGCCAGATCGCCTTCAACTGCCTGCCGCACATCGACGTCTTCATGGACAACGGCTACACCAAGGAAGAGATGAAGATGGTGTGGGAGACGCGCAAGATCATGGAGGACGAGTCGATCCAGGTGAACCCCACCGCGGTGCGCGTGCCGGTGTTCTACGGCCACTCCGAGGCGGTGCACATCGAGACGCGCGAGAAGATCACCGCCGCGCAGGCGCGCGCGCTGCTGGAGCGGGCGCCGGGGGTGAAGGTGATCGACGAGCACCGCGACGGCGGCTATCCGACCGCGGTGACCGAGGCGGCGCACCATGACGCCGTGTTCGTCGGCCGCATACGGGAGGATATTTCCCACCCCCGCGGACTGGACTTGTGGGTGGTGTCGGATAACATCCGCAAGGGTGCCGCATTGAATAGCGTGCAGATTGCCGAAATCCTGGTGTCGCAGGGGCTGGTCTGAGGACGTTCGGAATCGAGCCCATCCGCCGGACGCAAAGCCGGCGGGTGGGCTGAAGCTGCGCGCGCCGGGCGGCGTGCGGCTGCCGGCCGGCGGAAAGTTGCCGGTTTGGCGCCGTCTGGCGTGACGAGGCGCACGCGAAGCTCTTGGTTCGGAAGGATTTCTAGGGTATAAAAGAGCTTAGCCTCAAATATTAATGCGGAATAGCGCTCCGCCGGGGCCTTGAAGGGGGACAATATATGCTGCGAAGACTGGCCCAGCTGATTGCGGTTTTCGGTGCGCTGTGCGTGTCGCAGGCATTTGCACTTGGCTTGGGCGACATCCGCGTCCAGTCCAAGCTGGATCAACGCTTTGCCGCCAGCATCCCGGTGCTTTCGGCCACACCCGCGCAGGTGGACACCCTGTCGGTGCAGCTGGCGGGTGCCGACGATTTCGCGCGCCAGGGCATCGAGCGCGGCAGCTACCTGTCGATGCTGCATTTCGAGGTGCAGAGCGGCCCGGCCGGCACCAACGTGCTGGTGACCGCCGATCAGCCGGTGCATGAGCCGTTCCTGAATTTCATCGTCGACGCGCGCTGGGAACACGGCCATTTGCTGAAGGAATTCACGGTACTGCTCGATCCCGCCGTGGGTCCGGAGCAGGCCGGTGCCGCGCCGGTGGCCGCCGCGCCAGCCGCGGCCGGCCCGGCCGCAGCGCCGGCGGTTGCCGCCGCCGGCGGCGGCGAGTACGGCCCGGTCAATGCGCAGGAAACCCTCTGGAGCATCGCCGGCAAGCTGCGTCCCTCGCCGGACGTGACCGTCGAACAGATGCTGCTGGCCCTGTACCAGGCCAACCCGTCGGCGTTCAGGGACGGCAAGGTCGGCGGCCTGCTGAAAGGCTCGACGCTGCATGTGCCGAGCCAGGCGGACGCCAGCGCCATTGCGCCGGCCGAGGCGCATGCCAAGGTGCAGCAGCTGATGGGCGGTGCACGCCTGACCGCACACGCCGGCCGCAGGAAGGCGCCGCCGAAGACCGCTGTGGCCGCCGCCGCGCCGGCGCCGGAAGCGGCGCCCGCCGCTGCATCGGCGGCTCCGCCTCCGGCTGCGGCGCCCGCCGCCGCACCTTCCAACGCGGCGGCACCGCCGCCCGGCGCGGGCGCGGCCCCGGCGCCGGTTGCAGCATCCCCGGCGACGGCTGCTCCGGCGACTCCGGCCGCCGGCCCGGCCCCTGCGGCGCCGCCGGCTGCTGGCGCAACCACGCC
>JADHNH010000056.1 GCA_016779605.1 Nevskia sp.
GTCTATCTACCACCGCTGCACTGGTCATCCTGGCACGCAAAATCGCGCGCATCGCTTGGTCCGTCTACCACCATCAGACCAATTTTGATCCAAGCCGGCTCTTGCCGGCTTGACCAGAACCATAGAATCTCAGAATGACCAATCAAACATGTCTGCAACTAAGGACACTCTGAATAAGTCCATCCTGGACTTAATTCAGAGGACGGCCGTCGAAAAGTGTGATTTTCAACGGCCTTCCCATTCAATGGCTTGCGTCATTGAATGGGTTGGGCCATCCCTGGCCCAAGCGGGAAGCTCTGATTAATCAGAGCTTCCCTAAACGAATATCGCACTAGCGCATCGGCATCGGCTGTACCGAACCGCAGTCCGCGCCGAGCCACTGGCCGGAAAACTCGTTGGTCATGTCCACTTCGCCCATGTGGCCGCTGGTGCCGGCGAAGTGCATCGAGCCGGAATAGTGGTCGTCGCTGTCGTAGGTCACGGTCATGTGGCCGGTGCCCTGCATCTCGCCGGTGCAGATCATGTCGGCGCTGAACGTGCTGCCGCTGTGCTGCAGGTTCTGCATCTGGCAGTTGCCGCGCTGCGGCGGCGTCGGCGGCTTGTCGGCCGCGGCCTGGGCCGGCGTCAGGCAGAACTTGTTGGTGATCGGGCCGTTCATGTTGGGCGGCGGTTCGCGGCCCATCTGCTTCATCATCGCCAGCGCCTCGGGCGGGATGGCCGGCATCGGCGGCGGGCCGCCCTTGGCGAATTTCATCTGCACGGTGGCCTGCCACAGGCCCGGCTTGCCGTGGCTGTAGGCCGAGGCCGTCAGCGGCAGCACCGCGGCTGCCGCCAGCGCCGCGATAATCGTGGTTTTGTGCATGGTGCCTCCCTGGTTGCGGGGCCGTCCCCCGGTGCCAAGCATATGCCAGCCCGGGACGGTCGACTGGGATGCCGGTCGCGAAAAGTCCAGGGGCTGGCGCGGAACGTGGGAAAATGTCGCTCGTTTGGAAATTTGCGCGCCTGCGGCAGGCGCGCGCGGAAACCGGAGATTTGTGAGTTCCACCACGGCCATCCAGGCAATCGGCGAAGCGTCGGCCCAGGGCCGGCAGGCGATCCTATGCCGCGACATCGCCCGCCAGGGCTACCGCTTCATGGCGGCCGCGGCGATGCGCGAGCTGCTGGATTCCTGCGTCGGCCTGCCGGACTGGCGGCCCTTTGCCGCCAGCTGGGATGAGCTGCACCTGGACCGCCACATGGCCGATGGCGGCCGCTACCGGCGGCGCCGCCATGCGGTGTTCACGGTGGCGGCGGACGGCCGGGCCGCGCGCCAGCCGCACCAGCCGCATTACCAGGAACTGGCCTACAACCCGCTCAACGGCGGCGTGCCGCGCTGGTTCGAGCCGGTAACAGTGGACATCGGCGCCAGTGCCGTTCTGGGCACCATCCTGCGCCTGTGCGCGCAGGTATTCGGTGCGCTGGCGCCGGCGGTGCCGTCGTGGCGCACGGAGCTGCACCAGTTCCGCATCGAGGCGCATGCCGGCGTTTCCGGGCTGCCCACGCCCGAGGGGCCGCATCGCGACGGCGTGGATTACGTGCTGGTGCTGCTGGTGGCGCGGCACAACATCGAGCAGGGCACCACCACGGTCTATGGGCTGGACCGCGCCGCCCTGGGCAGCTTCACGCTGACCGCGCCGCTGGACGCGGCGTTCGTTGACGACGCGCGCGTCTACCACGGCGTGACGCCGGTGCAGCCGCTGGAGCCGTCGCGGCCGGCGTACCGCGACGTGCTGGTGGCGACGTTCAAGGCGATGCCGGCCTGAGGCGCGGCGCCGGAGCGGTCATTCGGCGGCGGCTTTCTTCAGGCGGTAGAGCAGGTCCAGCGCCTGGCGCGGGGTCAGCGCGTCCGGCTCCACCTCGTCGAGCAGGCGCAGCGCGGCCGGCCGGGGCGGCTCGAACAGCGGCAGCTGCGGCGCCGCCGCGCGCTGCGGCGGCCGCGGCCGGCCGCCTTCGAGCTCGGCCAGGATCGCGCGGGCGCGCGCGGTGACGGCGGGCGGCACGCCGGCCAGGGCGGCGACGTGCAGGCCGTAGCTGCGGTTGGCCGGCCCGGGCAGCACCTGGTGCAGGAACACCAGCTGCTCGCCGCCGGCGGTGGCGTACTCGGCGGCGTCGAGGTGGACGTTGGCCACCCCCGGGATCTCGTCGGCCAGCGCGGTCAGCTCGAAATAATGCGTGGCGAACAGGGTGTAGGCGCCGACCTGGGTGGCCAGGTGCTCGGCGCAGGCGCGCGCCAGGGCCAGGCCGTCGTAGGTGGAGGTGCCGCGGCCGATCTCGTCCATCAGCACCAGGCTGTGCGCGGTGGCGTTGTGCAGGATGTTGGCGGTCTCGCTCATTTCCACCATGAAGGTGGACTGTGCGCGGGCGAGATCGTCGGCGGCGCCGATGCGGGTGAAGATGCGGTCCACCGGGCCGATGCGCGCGGCCTGCGCCGGCACGAAGCTGCCGGCGCAGGCCAGCAGCACGATCAGCGCGGCCTGGCGCATGTAGGTCGACTTGCCGCCCATGTTCGGGCCGGTGATCACCAGCAGGCGCCGCGCCGGGTCGAGCTGCAGGTCGTTGGGCACGAAGCCGCCGCCCAGGGTCTGCTCCACCACCGGGTGGCGCCCGCCGCGGATGTCGATGCCGGGCGTCTCCACCAGCTCCGGCCGGCACAGGCCGCAGGCCTGCGCGCGCTCGGCGAAGCAGGCCAGCGCGTCGAGCTCGGCCAGCGCCGCGGCGGCTTCCTGCAGCGGCCGCAGGTCGGCCAGCAGGCGGTCCAGCAGTTCCTCGTAGAGCTGCTTCTCGCGCGCCAGCGCGCGGTCGCGCGCGCCCAGCACCTGCTCCTCGAAGCGCTTCAGCTCCTCGGTGATGTAGCGCTCGGCGTGCGTCAGCGTCTGCCGGCGCGCGTAATCCAGCGGCACGCGTGCGGCGTGGGTCTTGCCCACCTCGATGTAATAGCCGTGGATGCGGTTGTAGCCGAGCTTGAGCGAGTCGATGCCGCTGCGTGCGCGCTCGCGCGCTTCCAGCTCGAGCAGGAAGCCGTCGGCGTTGTCCGACAGGCCGCGCAGCTCGTCCAGCAGCGCGTCGAAGCCGGCGCGGAACACGCCGCCGTCGCGTGCGGTGAGCGGCGGCTCGTCGGCCAGCGCGCGCGCCAGGTGCGCGGCCAGCGCGGCATGGTCGCCGAGGCGCCCCTGCAGCTCGCGCAGCAGCGGCGCTTCTGCCGCGCCGGCGGTGGCGGCCAGCGCCGGCAGCGCGGCCAGGCTGTGCGCCAGGCCGGCGAGGTCGCGCGGGCGCGCCGAGCGCAGTGCCACCCGCGCCAGGATGCGTTCCACGTCGGCGATCGGCCGCAGCGCTTCGCGCGTGCCGGCATGGGCGCCGCCGTCGAGCAGGGCGGCGATGGCGTCGTGGCGGCCGCGCAGCGCCGCCGTGTCGCGCAGCGGCCGCAGCAGCCAGCGGCGCAGCTGACGACTGCCCATGGCGGTGACGCAGCGGTCCATTACGCCGGCCAGGGTCATGTCGTGCGCTTCCGATAGCGAGCGCTCGATCTCCAGGTTGCGCCGCGTCGCCGGGTCCAGCACCACGGCGTCTTCCACCGTCTCCACGCGCAGGCCGGCGATGTGCGCCAGCCGCGACTTCTGGGTTTCCTGCACGTACTGCAGCAGCGCGCCGGCGGCGCCCAGCGCCGGGCCCAGCTCCTCGGCGCCGAAGCCGCGCAGGTCGCGCGTGCCGAACTGCGCCGCCAGCAGGCGGCGCGCCGAGGCGGCGTCAAAATGCCAGGCCGGCCGCGCGCGGCCCTTCAGGCCGGCCACCGCGGCGGTGTCTTCCGGCAGCAGCAGCTCGCTGGGGGCGAGCCGGTGCAGCTCGGCCTGCCAGTCCGCCGCGCGCGCGGTTTCCAGCACGGCAAAGCGCCCGGACGACAGCTCCAGCCAGGCCAGGCCGTGGCGCGCGCCGTCGCTAAACGCGGCGGCCAGCAGCGTCTGCGCGCGCGGGTCCAGCAGCGCCTCGTCGGTGGCGGTGCCGGGGGTGACGATGCGCACCACCTCGCGCCGCACCGGCCCCTTGTCGGCGCCGACCTCGCCGACCTGCTCGGCGATCACCGCCGACTCGCCGGCCTTGATCAGCCGCGCCAGGTATTGCTCGACGGCGTGGTGCGGCACGCCGGCCATCACCACCGGCGCGCCGGCCGACTCGCCGCGGCGGGTGAGGGTGATGTTGAGCAGCCGCGCGGCCTTGCGCGCGTCGTCGTAGAACAGCTCGTAGAAGTCGCCCATGCGGAACAGCACCAGCGTGTCCGGGTGCTGTGCCTTGATCGCCAGGTACTGCTGCATCAGCGGCGTGTGACTATCTGCCATCCGAATTGTTCCGGCACCGCCTGCGTGGACGCGAATAGATTCAGGGCACATCCTTTCAGCCAGCCCTGGCCGTGCGAGCAGGTGGGCCCGCTCGCCGAATTGCTCAAGTTTTCTCAGCTTGCAGCGGGTCGACCAACTTCAATTTCGGGAAACGCCGGAAATCCCGGTCCGTCGAATACAGCGTGGCCCCCTGTTCGATCGTCAGGGCGGCCAGCGCGGCATCGCTCACGAGCGGACCGCTGACCTTGGCTTCGCCGACCTGCTGGCGGAAGATTTCCCAGAATCGCTCGCCGTAGCCAACCGTGGTCACGTTGGTGCGGCCCAGCCACTGGTTGACGATGGCGCAGGCAGCATCGCTTGTCAGCGGCTTGCTCACCGCGCGGGAATTCGTCGCAATGCGCACGAACGCCAGCAGGGTCTGCCAGGGCAGCGCGACGGTTTCTTCGTCGTTGAGCGCGGCCTCCAGCCAGTCGCGGCAGGCCTCATGATGCGGCGAGTCGGCGTTGTAGGCGTAGAGCAGGACGTTGGCGTCCAGCAGCTTCACCGGTGTTCCGCTCCTTCGATCTCGTCGAGCAGGGCGCTGACGCGATCGTAGGAGCGCCCCGGCAGCGGGGCGCCGAGGTGCCGCGGCTCGACCCTGAAGACAGGGCCCGCGCCAACGGAACGGCGCTGGGCCAAGCCGGCGCGCAAATACTCGTTGACGATGCGCTTGAACGGCTGGCCGGTGCGGCGGGACTCGGCACGCAGCCGGGCGGCAACATCGTCTTCCAGAGTCAGGGTGGTACGCATGGCATCATGATGCTAGTACAGCGACATCACTATGTCTACGCGGCTGCGCAGCTCGTCCGGGTCGCGGCAGGCTGTACGTACTGCCACGACATTGTCGAACCGCCGCCCGGCCTCTCGCGGCAATTGCATCGACCGGTGCGGCGTGGCGGCTCGCACGGAAAAAGCTGGGCTATGGCTTGAGCACGCGGTCCAGGAAACCGAGTGCGGAGTCCATCGCCGCCTCGGTGGCGCCGGCGTGGCCGACGCCGCGCACCACGTCCAGCTCCACCGGGGCGCCGGCCCGGGCCAGCGCCGCGCGCAGGACTTCGGCCTGCTGCAGGGGCACCTCGGTGTCTTCACTGCCGTGGAACAGGAAGATCGGCGGCGCCTGCGGCGATACCTGGTAGAGCGGCGAAGCGTGGTGATACAGCGCCGCATCGCGCGCGGCGGGCACGCCGAACAAGGCCAGGCCGTCGGCCGGGTTGAAGTGCTCCAGGTCCGTGGGCGTGCCGCCGGCCACCACGGCGCGGATGTGCACGTCCGGCGCGCCCCAGGGATCGTCCGGCCTGAGCAGCGCCATCAAGGCGCCGATATGGGCGCCGGCGGAAAAACCCCAGACGCCGATCCGCGCCGGGTCGGCATGCAGCTGCGCCGCGTGGTCCCGCAGCCAGCGCACCGCCTGCTGCGCATCCTGCAGCTGGGCGGGGAAGCGGGCCGCGGGCGCCAGCCGGTAGGACACCGTCATCGCCACGTAGCCGCGGCGCGCCAGCGTGATGGCGATCGGCTCCATCAGGTGCCGGCGCCCGAGCTGCCAGTGGCCGCCGTGCAGCAGCAGCACGACCGGGCTGGCCGTGTCGCGCTGCGGCGTGAACAGGTCGAGCTGCATGGGATGCGGCCAGTCCGCCGGCGTGTAGTAGGTGACGTCGCGCTGCGCGCAATAGCCGTAGTCGTGCACCGTCGCCTGCGGCGCGGTATGGAACGGCAGCGGGCCGGTGCAGGCGTGGTCGGCGATGGTCGCGTCCGCGCCGAGGCCGGAGGCGTTGAACGTGTTGGTTGCCGCCCAGCCGGTGAGGGTGTAGTCCCAGATGATGCCGAGGAAGATGGCGGCGCCGAAGCCGTGGTTGTTGAGGAACGCCTTGACGTAGGTGGCGCGGTCGCCGTTGCGCGTCAGCCGCTGCTGGTACCAGGCGAATCCGGCCGCCGCGACCAGGCCGAGCGCAAACACCGGCCCCCGCTCGGCCTGGACGCCGACCACCGCAAGCAAAACCAGCGAGGCGATCTGCAGCAGCCCGGCGCTGACCCGCGCGTGCGGATCCGGCGGGGTGTCGACGGCGCCGCCGGCACCGTAGATCGCGTGCCTGGGCGCGCCCGCGGCGCTGTACGCGTTATAGGCCAGCACCCAGCACAGGCCGGCGGCGGTCAGCGCGCCGGCCTGCGCCCACGGCACCGCGTTGAGAACCGCGGCGTAGGCCATCGGGATACCGATGCAGAAGACGATGCCGAGGTGCGAGCGCGACAGCCCGAAGAAGCGCCCGGTCAGCGCACTGCTGGCCGCCATCAGGGCGGCGGGCAGGAACAGCCATAGGGCAAGGCGGTTGAGCTTGCCCATGACCGCCAGCGCGCAGCCGCTCAAGGCGACGAACAGCAGCAGGGCGTGCCACCGCGGGATGCCGGCCGCAGTTTGGTGCCGGCCGCCGGATTCGGGCGCGGCATAGCGGGCGGAGCGCAGCAGCAGCGTGATGAGCAGGAACGCCGCCAGCACGCCCAGCGGCGGCGTGCCCCGCGCGGCCAGCCATAGCGCCCACAGCACCGGCCACAGCAGCAGCCACATGCCGATCGGCTGGTGCAGCCGCATCAATTTCCAGTAATCCGCAGGGCGCCGAAGCATCATGAATATGGGCATTCACTCATCGATTCTTGCCATCGGTTGCGGGCCGCGTTTGTTGGATTCCCGTTCAGGCCCGGCAAGGATGGGCTACCGCGGCGGCGCGCCGCAAGTGCCGGCGGCGCGCCACATCCGCGCCGTGAATATCGGCGCGGGTACGCCGGCGCGAAGCGCTCCCATCGGCTGCGGACCACCGCTTGCCGCAAAACCCCGGCCATGGGCCGCAAACCGGTCCAGCATTGCTGCGCGTTCGTCCGGAGACCGGTACGGGAGCTTCCCGGCCGGCGCCGTGTCGGCCGGAGCAACGAGGCAAAGTCCGCAATTCCGACCTGCGGGCCAAGGAGGCCCGGACGGGGGGCTGAAGTGAGTCAAGTTTCGACGGGTGCATCAACCGGGGCGCGCAGCGCATCATTCGAGCAGCGGCAGGTTTCGGTGCGGCCGGGGCGCCTGCGCGACGTGTTCTTTTTCCTCCGGCACATCGTGCTCGGCGCCCAGCAGCGGCATTTCTCCGAGCTGTTCCTGCGGCCGTTCGACCAGCTCATGCTGGTGAAGCGCTGCTGCCACGCGCTGCTGCGCAACGCGCCGATCGCGCGGGGCAGGGTCTGCGGCGACCGCTTCCTGGTCGCGGAGCTGGCCGGCGGCACGGTGGGTGCCGCACTGACCGAGACGAGCAGGCGCGGCGACCGCTATTCCGTGCTGCTTGCCTACGTGGTGGTGGATCCGGCGGTTCACCGCAAGGGCGTGGCCTCCGCCCTGGTGCGGCAGGTGATCCAGCAGGCGCCTGCGCCCAGCACGGTGGTATGTGCGTGCGCCCCGGCCTCCAAGGGCATGATGAAGCTGTTGGCGCGCCTGCAGTTCAAGCGCCTCCAGCGCGCGGTGGAGATTCCCGGGCTGGTGGCGCCGCGCTTGTTCCAGTACGGCAAGCCGGCGGTGGCACCGGCTCTGATGCCGCCGCCGCACGCAGCGTTCCTGCCCGGCCTCATCCGCGGCGGCCGCCTCGCCACCGGTGCTGATCGCTCGTAGCCGTCGGCTCCCGCCGCTCATCTGCCGGCGGCGAGCTGCGCTCTGGCCGCCTGCAGGGAAGTCCGGTACGACTCGTTCAGGGCCGTTTGCCGTTCTTCCGATTTCGCCGCCAGATCAAGCAGCCGGCGGGCTTCGGCAGGCCGGCGTTGCGCGATCAGGCACGTGGCCAGGCCGACCCGCGCCTGCGCCAGCCAGGGACTGTCCGGATCGTCCAGCGAACTGCGCAATTCCACCGCGCGCAGCAGGTGCGGTTCGGCTACGACGGCCTGTCCCGACCGTAGCAAGGCAGCGCCGAGCAGCTGCTGGCTGCGCGCCTCCCAGTCCGCGATGAACGCCCGATCCGGCGAGGCAAGGATGCGGTCCAGCAGGTCTTGGGCGGCCTTGAGGGCGCCGGCCTCGGAAGACTGCAGTTGCGTTTCGATCAAGCCCAGGTTCGCGGAGAGGTAGGCGTCCGGCAGCCCCTCGTCCGGCTGCGGCGGCGTCATCGCGTGCCGGAACATGCCTGCCACGTCGCCGGGATCGCCGCGCATCATGGCCAGCCGGGCTGCAGTGACGAGATTCGAGGAATGCACCGCGGAGTTCGGATTGCCCGCGCGGGCAAGCAATTGTTCGGATTGATCCAATTCGCGCCCGGCTTCGGCGATGCGTCCCATTTCGAACAGCACCGAGGCATGCAGGCCCAGCGTTGCAGCGCGGTAGTGTAATTCATCGGCACCCTGCGTCA
Organism: Nevskia sp.; assembly: GCA_016779605.1. GTDB lineage: Bacteria > Pseudomonadota > Gammaproteobacteria > Nevskiales > Nevskiaceae > Nevskia. The sequence continues at coordinate 8,771 of JADHNH010000056.1, forward strand.
GGAACATCGTCAGGTTGTGCGCGAGCAGCGCGTCGGCCTGGCGGAATCGTCCGCGGGCGAGCTCCAGCCCGGCCAGCTGCACGCGCGTCGGAGCGATCGCCGGGACGCCGCCGGCCGCCTGGTTGCGCTCCAGCGTGGCCAGCGCCTGGCCGAGCAGGGCCGCGGCCTCGTCGCGGCGGTTCATCGCCGCGAGCACGCGGGCGAATTCGCATTTTGCCAGCACGGTGCTCGGATGCTCCGGGCCCGCGGCTTTTTCGAGCACCGCCACGGCGTCGCTCAGCATCGGCGCCGCCTGCGCGTAACGATGCTTGCCCGCCAGGAACCCGCCGAGGTCCGAGTCGGCATCGGCCAGAGCCACCGGTTCGTCGCGGAAGTCCGCGGACTGCGCCAGCGCGACAAATTTGCGGTAACCGCGTTCGGCCTCGGTGTCTTCGCCGCGTTCTTCGGCAATGCGCGCAAGCAATTGCACGGCGCTGAGCACGTCGGAACTTCGCGGATTGTATTTTTCCAGGATGTCGAGTGCCGCCTGCGTGTAGTCGCGCGCGGCGGGATCGCCCGCCGGCCGGGTGTGGTAGGCGACCAGGCCGAGCGAGGTCAGTGCCTGCACGCGTGCCGGCGAGCGGCTGTCGTGAAGGCGGTCCATGGTCTGCAGCGCGGCGCGCAGTTGCGCTTCGGCGTCCGCGTAACGGGAAGTCATCGCCAGGGCCCTGCCCAGCTCCGCCTGGGCGGCGGCTTTCTGCGTCGAAGGGCGATCGCCGTCCCGCCGCTGCAGGTCGGCGAGCTGCTCGCGCTCCAGCGTGGCCACCTTGTCGAAGTCTTCGAGCTGGTCGTAGAGATCGGCCACGGTATCGAACAGCTCGCCACGGACTTCCGGCTGGTCGGCAAGCTGTGTGCCGATCGCCTGCGCGCCGCTGTCGAGGAGCTGCTCGGCGGTGGTCTGGCGGGCCGCCGCACCGTCCGGATTGTTGACGGTGTTGCGCTGGAAAATGCCGACCAGGAAATCCTTGACCGCTTTTTCCTTCTGCGCCTCGCCGCGTGCAATGTGCGCCTGCCAGGCCATGCCGGCCGCACCCGCCGCCAGGGACGCCACCACCAAGGCGCCGCTTGCCGCCAGGACGCGGTGACGCCGCAGTGTTCTGCCAAGCACGTACAGGCGTGCCCCCTCCCGTGCCTGCACTGGCTCATGGCGCAGGTGGAGCGCGACATCCTCGCGCAAAGCGTTGACCGCCGCGTATCGACGCTCCGGCTCCTTGCGAACGGCCTTGGCGACAATCGCATCGAGATCGCCCCGCAGCAAGCGCCCAGGCACCGGGGGCTGGGGCAGCGTCGCTGCGAAGCGGCTCGGCGGCGGCGGCGGCGCCCGCAGCACCTTGTCGAGCGCCGCCAGCAGCGGCAGCCCAGCCAGGCGCCAGGGGCGCGCGCCGGTCAGCAGCTCGAACAGCAGCATGCCGAGCGCGTAGACGTCGGTCGAGGTGGTCACCGCGCCGCCGGTCAGCTGTTCGGGCGCAGCGTAACCGGGCGTCAGCGGTGCATTCTGCGTGTTCATCTCGTCGACCGCGCCGATCAGCTTGGCGATGCCGAAATCCAGCAGCCGGATTCTGCCGTCCGCGGTGACCAGCACGTTGCCCGGCTTGAGGTCCCGATGCACCACCAGGTTCCGGTGCGCGTAAGCCACCGCTTCGCAGACTTCCATGAACAGCAGCAGGCGCCGGCCGAGGTCGCTGCGCCGGTCGCGGCACCAATCGGTGATCGGGCGGCCCTCGACCAGCTCCATCGCCATGTACGGCCTGCCGTCGGCGGCGATACCGCCGTCGATGAGGCGGGCGATGCCGGGATGGTCCAGCCGCGCCAGCGTCTGCCGTTCGACCTGGAAGCGGTCGAAATGCTCCGCCGCCTCCGTGCGGAGCAGCTTTAACGCTACCTGTTGCTGGAACTGGCCGTCGGCGCGTTCGGCGCGATACACCTCGCCCATGCCGCCGCGGCCGATCAGGCCGACCACGCGGTAGGTGCCGACCAGGGTGCCGGCCGCCAGGCTTCCCGGCGCATCTGCCCCGGTTGCGGTGGTGGTGAATGCGGGGCGATCCAACAGCGGGGACTCGCCGCCGACCTGGGCGAGCAGCGACTCCAGCTGCCGGTGCAGTTCAGGATCGTTGCCAGCCACTCTCGCGAGGGCTGCCGCGCGTGCGGTTTCGGGCAAATCGAGCAGCTGGTCCAGCGCGGCTTCAATCCGCGCCCAGCGGCTCCGCGGGTCGTTCATGGCGAGGACGCCGACGTGCCCCCGTCCGGTCCCAGCTCGCGCCGCAGCCAGGCCCGTGCCTTGACCCAATCGCGGCGCACGCTGCGGTCGGTGAGGCCGAGTGCGATTGCGGTTTCGTCGTCGCCGTAGCCTGCGAAATAGCGGCATTCCACCACGTGCGCCAGCCGCGGGTTGAGCGCCGCCAGGCGCTCGAGGGCGTCGTTGACGTCCAGCAGCGCCTGGTCGTTGGGCAAGGCCAGCTCCATGATGTCGTCCAGCCGGATATGTGCGGCGCCGGCGCCGCGCTTGGCCGCCGTGCGATCGCGCGCATGGTTGACCAGGATGTGCCGCATGGCCAGCGCGGAGGCGCGCAGGAAGTGCCCGCGATCATGGAACGCGGCCGCGTCGCGCAGCTTCAGCCAGGCTTCGTGGATCAGGGCGGTGGTCTGCAGCGTCTCCCCGGCATCGACCCTGCGCCGCTCGTTGCGGGCCACGCGGCGCAAATCCGCGTAGAGCAGCGGGATCAGTTCCGCCGCCATGCGCCGCACCTCGGCGGGGGCGGTAAGGTCGCTTTCCAGCGCTGCGGAAGCGGCCGTGTTCATTCGGCAAGCCCGTCAGGAACGTTGAAGGCGATGTTAACAGTTCGGGCACCGGCTTTTGGTGACCTGGTTTGCAGCTGCAAAGGAACCCCGCATTGCCGGGCAGGGCCCGGCCGGCCCTGCCGCAGATTCCCGTATTCGTAACGGCATGTCCGGATTTCCCGCGAAAGCGTGTTTTTTACTGTTGAGAACGGTGCCGGTACCCGCCTCGGCGCATCGTTCCGCTCACGGATAAACGGGAAGAAAGTTCATGAAGAGTCGAAAGGAAGATCGCAGCCGCGCTCGCGGCCCGGCTGGCGCGGCGCTGTTGGGGCTGATTGCCGCCATGGCGTTTTCGCCGCTTGTCCCGGCGGCGTCGGCGGCTCCTGCCGTCTATACCTTCAGCGTGCTGTTTTCGTTTCCGGGCGCTTATTCCGGCACACTGTACAACGCCCCAGCGATCAGCTTGATCCAGGGTAGCGACGGCAACTTTTACGGCATCAACCAGCAGGCCGCCGACGGCAGCGACTGCGGCTCGTTCTTCAGGCTCACCGCGGCAGGCACATACACGCAACTGCATGCGTTTGCCTGCACCCCCGACACCGACGGCACCATTCCAAGCGGCCGCCTGGTCGAAGGCACGGACGGCAAGTTCTATGGGATCACCGATACCGGGGGCAGCGGCCATCTCGGCACCATTTTCAGCGTCACGACGGGAGGCGTGCTGACCAAGCTGCACGACTTCACCCAAGCGGGTCCGGAAGGCGTTTCCCCTGCGGCAACTTATCGGATGCAGAACCCGCTGCAGCTGGGCGCCGACGGAAATTTCTACGGCGTAGCCAACTACAGCCCCGGCTGCAACTGCCAGAGCGCGATCTATCGGATGACGCCGGCCGGGAGCGTGAGCGTGGTCGGCAAGCTCGGTATTCCCGCCGACCTGGGCGGTGCCGTCTCCAGCTTCTTTCAGGATGCGGACGGCAGTTTCTACGGCACCACGGGGGTGAGCAGCGTCAACGACGGCACGGTTTTCAAGCTGGCATCCGACGGCACCCTGACCACGTTGCACACGTTCCACGCCGCCGACGGTTCGGAACACCCTGATCTGTTGCTGCGCGGCAGCGACGGCAACCTCTATGGCCGGATCGATGCAGGTGCCAGCTCCACCGATGCGATCTTCGAGCTGACGCCGGCCGGCAGCTTCAGCGTGGTCTACCAATTCCCCTATGACGCCGCATCGTTTTTCCTGCAAAACCTGAGGGTGCTGCAACGGCTGGCGGACGGCAGCTTTCTTGGCCTGGCGGCCAACGGCGGTGCTCCGTACCAGGGAGACAATCAAATCGAGGGCGAGTTTTTCAGCCTGGTGCCCGGCGGCGAGCCGGTCGCGCTGTACGGTTTCCCTCTGGACGTGGCCGATGGCCAGACGCGCGGAGGCCAGGCGCCCGGCGATATCTCATTGGCCAGCGACGGCAACTACTACGGCACCACCTACCTTGGCGGCGCCCACGGCGTGGGTTCGGTGTTCAAGCTGTCCACCAGCGCCGCGCCGGCGCCGACGGTTACGATCGCCGCCAGCCCGAATCCGATCACGGTCGGGCACAGCACAACACTGACCTGGTCTTCGGCCAATGCGACGTCTTGCACCGCCAGCGGCGCCTGGGCGGGCAACGAACCGCTCAGCGGCAGCCTGTCCGAAAGCCCGGCGTCCGCGGGTACCGATGTGTATACCCTGAGCTGCACCGGAACCGGAGGCACGACGTCCGCCTCGGCCAAGCTGAGCGTCAACCCCGCGCCGCCGCCCGCGCCCACGGTGACCATCACCGCCAATCCTGCGTCCATCACCCTCGGCAACAGCACCGCGCTGAACTGGTCCACCACCAATGCCACCGCCTGCACCGCCAGCGGCGGCTGGACCGGCGCCGAACCCACCGCCGGCACCGCCAACGAGAGCCCGGACCGGGCAGGCACCATCCTGTACACGCTGAGCTGCTCCGGAGCGGGCGGTTCGGCAAGCGCCTCGGCCAGTGTCAGCGTGGCCGCTGCGCCGCCGCCCACCGTCAGCATCACGGCCAATCCCGCGGCGATCACGGTGGGCGACTCCACGACGCTGAGCTGGACTTCGACAAACGCCACCTCCTGCACCGCCAGCGGCAGCTGGAGCGGCGCGCAGGCGACATCCGGCACCCAGCATGAAGCGCCCGCGGCGGCCGGCACCGCATCGTACACACTGAGCTGCTCGGGTCCCGGCGGTACCATTGCCGCGGCGGCCACGGTAACGGTTGCAGCGCCCCGGACGAGCGGCGGCAGCTCGGGCGATTCGGGCGGCGGTGGCTTCGGTGCCGGCAGCCTGTTCGGACTGGGCCTGTTTGCCTTGGCGCGCCATCGGCGCGGCAGGCGCGACACCGCTTGCGGGTGAGGCGCTGCGCAACACCGGCGCCGGCGCTCGTCGCCGGCGCCGGTGTTGTTGGCAGCGCCTGATCCGGCAGATACGGCAGGCGGCGTCTGCGCCGCGTTAAGGACGACCGGCGCCAGGCGGCAGGGATTTCCTCCGTCGCGGCCCGCGCCGTACGTGCAGTATGATCGCGCACCCCCCCAGCCGACTGACCCCCCCAAGGCTTTGCAATGAGCAGCGACACCCCGCGCGGCTGGAGCCCCCAGTCCTGGCAGCAGCATGCGGCCGTGCAGCAGCCCGAATACCCGGATCGGGCGACGCTGGAGCGCGCGTTGGGCGAGCTGGCGCTGCTGCCGCCGCTGGTCACCTCCTGGGAGGTGAACAACCTGCGCGCGCTGCTGGCGCAGGCGCAGGAAGGCCGCTGCTTCGTGCTGCAGGGCGGCGACTGCGCGGAAAGCTTCGCCGACTGCGAATCCGGGCTGATCGCCAACCGGCTCAAGGTGCTGCTGCAGATGAGCCTGGTGCTGGTGCACGGCCTGCGCCGCAAGGTGGTGCGTATCGGCCGCTTCGCCGGGCAGTACGCCAAGCCGCGCTCCACCGACACCGAGACCCGCGACGGCCTCACCCTGCCGAGCTACCGCGGCGACCTCATCAACGCGCCGGAGTTCACGCCGCAGGCGCGCGCCGCCGACCCGCTGCGGCTGCTGGAGGGCCACAAGCGCTCGGCGCTGACCATGAACTTCACCCGCGGCCTGATCGACGGCGGCTTTGCCGACCTGCACCACCCCGAGTACTGGGACCTGGACTGGGTGCATCACGCGCCGCTGGCGGAGCAGTACCGGCAGCGGGTGGAAGCCATCGGCGAGTCGCTGCGCTTCATGGAAACGCTCGCCGGGCAGACCATCGGCGACTTCAACCGGGTGGACTTCTACACCTCGCACGAGGCGCTGCTGCTGTGCGCCGAGGCCGCGCAGACGCGCCGCGTGCCGCGCCAGCCGGGCTGGTACAACCTGTCCACCCATTTCCCCTGGATCGGCATGCGCACCGCCGCCCTCGATGGCGCCCATGTCGAGTACTGCCGCGGCATCCGCAACCCGATGGGGGTGAAGGTGGGCCCGGGCATGAGCGCGCAGTGGCTGCGCCAGCTCTGCGAGGTGCTCAACCCCGACAACGAGCCCGGCCGCCTGACCCTGATCCACCGCATGGGTGCGGCGCGCATCGAATCCGCGCTGCCGCCGTTGATCGAAGCGGTGCGCGCCGGCGGCCACCGCGTGCTGTGGCTATGCGACCCGATGCATGGCAACACGCAGACCCTGGCCAGCGGCGTGAAGACGCGCGCGTTCGCCGACATCCTCACCGAGGTCGAACGCGCCTTCGCGGTGCATGCGCAGTGCGGCTCGCGCCTGGGCGGCGTGCACCTGGAGCTGACCGGCGAGGACGTCACCGAGTGCCTGGGCGGCGCGCGCGACCTGTCGGAGACCGACCTGGCCCGCGCTTACCGCAGCGCCGTGGACCCGCGGCTGAACTACGAGCAGGCGCTGGAGCTGGCGCTGCGCATCGTCTCGATCCGGGGTGCTGCGGGGGGTGCCGCGGACTGAGCTGCGCGCCGGAGCGGCGCCGCCAGGCGCGCATGTCTCCCGGTGCATCCGCCGCCTCTGGCCCGGTTTGTGCGACCGCGATCCGGTGCCGGGCCGAGCCGGAACCCGCCCGACATTCGCCGGGGCCGGGCGCCGCGCCCGCCATCGCCGGGCGCGGCGCGGGTATCATAAGCCGCTTTTGACGCCGGACCCGTAGGTGCCGGCGCTCCGCCACATCCGCTGCAGCAAACCTGAGGAAACAACGTGGAACAGAAGGCAACCAACGTGCATTGGCACGAGGGCGAGGTATCGAACATCGACCGCTACCGCATGCTCGGCCAGAAAGGCGCCACCCTGTGGTTCACCGGCCTGTCGGGCAGCGGCAAGAGCACGGTGGCCGTGGCGCTGGAAAAGGAACTGGCGCGGCGCGGCCGGCTGGCCTACCGGCTGGACGGCGACAATATCCGCCTGGGCATCAACAAGAACCTGGGCTTCTCGGCCGAGGACCGCAAGGAGAACATCCGCCGCATCGGCGAGATCGCCAAGCTGTTCGTCGACGCCGGCGTGATCGCCCTGACCAGCTTCATCAGCCCCTATCGCGCCGACCGCGACGCCGCGCGCGCCACCCACGAGGCGGCCGGCATGGACTTCATCGAGGTCTACGTCGACTGCCCGCTGGAAGAGGCGGAGAAGCGCGACCCCAAGGGCCTGTACAAGAAGGCCCGCGCCGGCCAGATCAAGAACTTCACCGGCATCGACGACCCCTACGAGGCGCCCGAGAAGCCGGAGCTGGTGCTGAAGACGGCGGACATGACGCTGGAGGACGAGGTGCAGACCGTGCTCAAGCTGATGACCGCGCGCGGCATCCTGTTCGACGTCTGACACTTCGGCAAGGCCAGGAACCCATCCCAGGAGCAACAAGCCAATGATCAAGCCGCATGGATCCGCGGAGCTGGACCCCCGTTTCGTCTACGACACCGCGCGCCACCACGCGCTTTCGCGCGAAGCCGAAAGCCTGCCGTCGCTGCTGTTGAACTCGGCCGCCGCAGCCAATGCAGTGATGCTCGGCGCGGGCTATTTCAACCCGCTGACCGGCTACATGAACCTCGCCGACACGCTGTCGGTGGCGGACAATCTGAAGACCGCCGGCGGGCTGTTCTGGCCGGTGCCGGTGGTCAACCTCACCCGCGAGACCGGCATCAAGGCCGGCAGCCGCATCGCCCTGCGCGACCCCAACGTCGAAGGCCAGCCGGTGCTCGCGGTGATGGACGTGCAGGCGGTGGAAACCATCACGCCGGCGCAGGTCGAGGCGGTGGCCGCCAAGATCTTCGGCACGCTCGATCCCAAACACCCGGGCGTGGCCACCTTCACCGGCCTGGGCAACACCCTGCTGTCGGGGCCGATCGAGGTGCTGAACTTCAGCTACTTCCAGGCGGATTTCCCGGACACCTTCCGCACCGCGGTGGAGATCCGCAACGAGATCGCCGAGCGCGGCTGGAAGAAGGTAGTGGCGTTCCAGACCCGCAACCCGATGCACCGCGCGCACGAGGAGCTGTGCCGCATGGCGCAGGAACGCCTGGGCGCCGACGGCATCGTGGTGCACATGCTGCTGGGCAAGCTCAAGGAAGGCGACATCCCCGCGCCGGTGCGCGACGCCTGCATCCGCACCATGGTCGAGCACTATTTCCCGGCCAACACGGTGATGGTCACCGGCTACGGTTTCGACATGCTCTATGCCGGCCCGCGCGAAGCGGTGCTGCACGCCGTGTTCCGCCAGAACATGGGCGCGGACTACCTGATCGTGGGCCGCGACCACGCCGGCGTGGGCAGCTACTACGGCCCGTTCGACGCGCAGACCATCTTCGACGAGAAGGTGCCGGCCGGCGCGCTGCAGATCCAGATCTTCCGCGCCGACAACACCGCGTTTTCCAAGAAGCTCGGCCGCGTGGTGATGATGCGCGAGGCGCCGGACCACAAGCCGGAGGACTTCATCAACCTGTCCGGCACCAAGGTGCGCGAGATGCTGGGCCAGGGCATCGCCCCGCCGCCCGAGTTCTCGCGGCCGGAAGTGGCCAAGGTGCTGATGGATTACTATCAGTCCATCGGCGGCTGAAGCGCGCCGCACGGCTTGCGAATGGCGCCGGATGCCCCTCTGCCGTGAGCGCGGAGGGGGAACGGGGAGCGCGGCATCGACGCAGTGACCGCTGCGCCGTTGCCGGGCCCCTGACCCGCGCCTTGGCGCCCCAGGCGCGGCGGTGGGGCATCGAGCTGCATACAAAACGATAAACCCATTCTGGAGGCAGTCATGGCAGAACCCTTCGTCCGCTACCAGCGCGACGGCAAGATCGTCACCCTCACGATGAACCGCCCGGCGGCGCGCAACGCCATCGGTTCGCACCAGGATTGCGAGGACTTCGTCGCCGCCGTGCAGCGTGCGCACGACGAGGCCGGCGTCAACTGCGTGATCCTCACCGGCGAGGGCAGCGCCTTCTCCGCCGGCGGCGACCTCAAGGCGATGAAGGCGCGCAGCGGCATCGGCCCGATGGACCTGCCGGATTCGACCCGCGCCAACTACAAGCGCGGCGTGCAGCGCATCATCCAGACCCTGTGGAACTGCGAGGTGCCGATGATCGCGGCGGTGAACGGCCACGCCATCGGCCTGGGCCTGGACCTGGCCTGCATCTGCGACATCCGCATCGCCGCCGACAGCGCCCGCTTCGCCTCCAGCTTCATCAAGGTGGGCATCGTCCCCGGCGACGGCGGCGCCTGGATCCTGCCGCGCGCGGTGGGCCTGTCGAAGGCGTCCGAGATGATCTTCACCGGCGACACGCTCGACGCCGCCACCGCGCTTTCGATCGGGCTGGTCTCGCGCGTGGTGCCGGCCGGCGAGCTGATGCCGGCGGCGCTGGAGCTGGCCGGCCGCATCGCCTGCAACCCCGCGCGTGCCCTGCGCCTGGCCAAGCGCCTGGTGCGCGAGGGCCAGCAGCAGCGGCTGAGCGACGTGCTGGAGCTGTCCGCCGCGTTCCAGGCCCTGGCGCACGAAACCGAGGACCACCGCGAGGCGGTGGATGCGCTGCTGGGCAAGCGCGAACCGAACTTCACCGGGCGCTGAGATGAGCACCGCCACTGCCGCAACCCCGGCCGCCGATGCCGGCCTGACCTTGTACCACTGCCTCAGCGCCCGCTCGTTCCGCCCGCTGTGGACGCTGGAGGAGATGGGGTTGCCGTACAAGCTGGTGATGCTGCCGTTCCCGCCGCGGGCGCTGGCCAAGGAGTACCTGGCGATCAACCCGCTCGGCACCATTCCGACCTTGCTGCACGGACCGATGCGGATGACCGAGTCCGCCGCCATCTGCCAGTACCTGGCCACCCGCTTCGGCCCCTCGCCGCTGGCGGTGGCGGTGGACGAGGCGGATTACGGCCCCTGGCTCAACTGGCTGCATTTCGGCGAGGCCACGCTGACCTTCCCGCAGACCCTGGTGCTGCGCTACACGCGGCTGGAGCCGCCCGAGCGGCGCCAGCCGCAGGTGGCGGAGGATTACCGCAAGTGGTTCCTGGGGCGGCTGCGCCTGGTCGAAAGCGTGCTGTCCGCCCAGGCCTACCTGGCCGCCGGACGCTTCACCGCGGCGGATATTTCGGTGGGCTACGCCCTGATGCTGGCCGACACCCTCAAGCTGTCGGCCGACTTCGGGCCGGCGGTGCGGGCCTATTACGACAAGCTGCGCCAGCGGCCCGGCTACCAGGCGGCGCTGGCTTCGCAGGAGCGGGCCTTTGCCGAGCAGGGCATCGACCCCGCCACCCGCGTCGGCTGAGGCGCAGCGGCGAAAAAGTGACCATGTGCCGGCTTTCTAGTAAAGTCGGCCGCACGCTGACTAAAGCCTGCAAGGGCGACCTAAAGTTGAGGAGACATCGATGAGCGATTTCAAGCTGCTGATCAACGGCCGCCTGGTTCCGGGCGATTCCACCATGCCGGTGCTGAACCCCGCCACCGACCAGCCGGTTGCGGAATGCCCGCGCGGTTCCGAGGCGCAGATCAACGCCGCGGTGGCGGCGGCCAAGGCCGCGTTCCCGGCGTGGTCGCGCACCACGGTGGAAGAGCGCCGCGCCGCCCTGCTCAAGCTGGCCGCCGCCCTGGAAGCGCGCAGCGACGAGTTCGCCGAGCTGCTGACGCAGGAGCAGGGCAAGCCGCTGGCCGAGGCCAAGGGCGAAATCACGTTCACCCTGATGTTCATCCGCGCCTTCGCCGAGATGGACCTGAAGCCGCAGGTGATCGAGGAAACCGCCAACGCCCGCATCGAGGCGCACCGCCGCCCGCTCGGCGTGGTGGCCTGCATCATCCCGTGGAACTTCCCGGTGCTGCTGGCCGCCGGCAAGTTCTCGCCGGCGCTGCTCGCCGGCAATACGCTGGTCATCAAGCCGGCCGCCACCACCCCGCTCACCACCCTGAAGCTGGGTGAGCTGTTCCAGCAGTTCTTCCCGGCCGGCGTGGTCAACATCGTCACCGACGCCAACGACCTGGGCAACGTGCTGACCAAGCACCCGGACGTGCGCAAGGTGTCGTTCACCGGCTCCACCGCCACCGGCAAGAAGGTGATGGCCAGCGCCGCCGACACCATCAAGCGCGTCACCCTGGAACTGGGCGGCAACGATGCCGCCATCGTGCTGGGCGACGTCGATCCGGCCAAGACCGCCCCGGCGCTGTTCGGCGCGGCGTTCTGGAACTGCGGCCAGGTGTGCCTGGCGGTCAAGCGCCTGTACGTGCACGAGTCGATCTACGACCAGATGTGCGAAGAGCTGGCCAAGCTGGCGGATGCCTCGATCGTCGGCAACGGCATGGAAGAGGGCGTGCAGATCGGCCCGCTGCAGAACCGCGCGCAGTTCGAGAAGGTCAAGGCGCTGCTGGCCGAGACTAAGGCCAAGGGCGGCGTCATCGCCGGCGGCCAGGTGCCGGACGGTGCCGGCTACTTCATCCGCCCGACCATCGTGCGCGACGTCAAGGAAGGCGACCGCATCGTCGACGAGGAGCAGTTCGGCCCGATCCTGCCGGTGATCAAGTACAGCGACCCGGAAGACGCGCTCAACCGCGCCAACGCCTCTTACTACGGCCTGGGCGGCTCGGTGTGGGGCAGGGACGATACGCAGACCGCCAGCCTTGCCGCGCGCATGGAGGCCGGCACGGTGTGGATCAACAAGCACCTGGAGATCGCCCCCAACGTCCCATTCGGCGGCGCCAAGCAGTCCGGCCTGGGCGTGGAATTCGCCAAGCAGGGCCTGGAAGAGTTCACCCAGCTGCAGGTGATCAACGCCTCGCGCGCGGCTTAAAGCCGGCAAGCGGCATCCCAAGCGGCGTGCGCCGGTCCGGCGCACGCCGTTTTTTTGCGGCCGGGCTTCTGCGGAATGAATGACGCGCGCCGGCAAGATTCCCGCCTGAGAACGGGTTGGGGATGGATGCGATCGTGTGGCGAGCCACGCCCGGACATCGTTGGGTGGCTCGTCGAATCCGGAAGCTGTGTTTCAAAATTTCCGCGTTCGTGTTCCCTCCCGTTCGACGACTACGAACCGCCCTGAAATGACCGACTCGCCGTGCGCGAGCAGCGCGTCGATGAGCTGTCCGGGTTCTTCGGGAAAGGCGGCGGCGAATCGGCAATACAGAAGCGCCGGTGGCGGTGGCAGCCCTTCTAGCCAGATGAGGCGACCGTAGTCGCGATCAAACGTCAAAAGGACGCGGCTTTCCGCCGCCGCACGGGCCAGCACAGTGTGGTCGCTCGCGCCCGGCTCGATTACTGCAATTGCGGCTACGTCATGTCCACGGCCGCGTAGCCAGGAGACGCTGGCCCCAGGGATGTTCTCGTCGGCAAGGAGCCGCACTAGGCGGCCTTCGGCGCCAGCCAGGTGTCGTCGGAAATGCGTTCCTGGGCATAGGCGAAAGCGGCCTGCAAGCCCTCTGGAGTGAGGTGAGGGTAGTTTTCCAGCACCTGCCGCTCCGTCCAGCCGGCGGCGAACAGGCCCAGAAGGAATTCCACCGATAGCCGCGTTCCCTTGACGACCGGCTTGCCAGCCAGTACGCCAGGGTCGGTTGCGATGTGGTCGTGCCAGTTCATGGATAGTCCGTCGTGACTGTACGAAGTGTAATCCCGAAATGAAAAACCCCGCATCGACGCGGGGTTTTGGACGCCACCGGATTTATTCGGAAATTTGATCTGGTGGACGGTACAGGGCTTGAACCTGTGACCCCCGCCGTGTGAAAGCGGTGCTCTACCGCTGAGCTAACCGTCCGTAAGGTGCGCATTTTAGGCAGGTGGCGCCCAGTGCGCAATCCGTCGCGCACGGCGGCTACGCAGCTTCCGCCTCCGGAATCTCCAGGCTGAAGGTTTCGGCCTGGTCGTTGTAGGTGAACAGCTCGGCGTAGCGGCCCCAGATGGTGACGGCGCGCAGGGTCTGCTCGGCGGCGCTGTCGCTGAGGTAGTCCTCCAGCTCCGACAGGAAGCGCACGGTCGGGGCGTGGTGGCCGGGGCGCTCGTCGAGCACGCTCTTGATGTGCGCGGCCAGCGGGATGCGGGTGAGCAGCTGGCGCGCGAAGCCGACCTTGCGCGACTGCGTGTCGGCCACCGCGAACTGCTGGCCGAGCGCGGTGAGCGAGATGTCGCCGGCTTCCACCTCGGCGTAGCCGAGCATCTGCAGGGACTCCGCCACCGGGAACAGCTCGTCGACCTCCAGCGCCAGCGCCTGCGCCAGGGCCGGCATGTCGGCGCGGCCGCGGTAGGGGTCGGAGGCGAGCGTTTCCATCAGGCCGGCGAGCAGGTTGGTGGAGATCTCCGGCAGCCGCTCGCCGATCGACAGCACGGTGGTCTTGCCGGCGTTGGCGCGCACCGTCATGCGCGCGTAGATGTCGTCCACCAGCAGGCGGAAGCGCGGATCCAGCCGGTGGCGCGGATGCTTGAACGGCACCTTGATCTCGGCCACCACGCGCCCGGGGTTGGCCGAGAACACCAGGATGCGGTCGCACATGAACACCGCTTCCTCGATGTTGTGCGTCACCAGCAGCACCGACTGGATCGGCAGCTTGCTTTCCATCCACAGGTCCAGGAAGTCGGTGCGCAGCGTCTCGGCGGTCAGCACGTCCAGCGCCGAGAACGGCTCGTCCATCAGCAGGATGCTCGGATTCATCACCAGCGCGCGGGCAAAGCCGACGCGCTGGCGCATGCCGCCCGACAGCTCGCGGGGATAGGCGTTGGCGAAGCCGTCCAGGCCGATCAGGTCGATGGCGCGCAGGGCGCGTTCGCGCATCTCGTCCGGCGGCACGCCCTGCGCCTCCAGGCCCGCCTCCACGTTCTGCAGCACGGTGAGCCAGGGGAACAGGGCGAAGGACTGGAACACCATGGCGATGCCATCGGCCGGCCCGCGCAGCGGCTGGCCGCGGTAGACCACCTCGCCGTCGGAAGGGTGGATCAGCCCGGCGACGATGCGCAGCAGGGTGGACTTGCCGGAGCCCGAGCGGCCCAGCAGGCCGACGATCTCGCCCTTGTGCAAATCCACGTTGACCGATTCCAGCACCACCAGCGGCTCGCCGTGCGGCCGTTTGAAGGCGCGGCGCACGCCGCGCACCTCCAGCACCGACTCGCCCGGCGCCGGCTGCGGGCCGGTCTGCGGCATGGTCTGCCTGGGGTCTTCGCTTGCCGACATTGTTCGCTCCAAGCCGATCGTTCGGTACCGCGGGCCGCGCGGCTGCACGCGGGCCGATGCAGCGCAGCCGCCTGCTTGCGCCGCCTATTGTTCCACGCCCGCCATGCGCTCGGCGCCGCGGTACAGCGGCCGCCACAGCAGGCGGTTGAAGCCGACCACCAGCAGCGACATCACCGCCACGCCCAGCACCACGCGCGGGTAGTCGCCGGCGGTGGTGGCCTGGGTGATGTAGGCGCCCAGGCCGTGCGCCTGCACCTGCTTGCCGCCCCAGGATACGATCTCGGCGACGATGCTGGCGTTCCACGAGCCGCCGGCGGCGGTCATGGCGCCGGTCACGTAGTACGGCAGGATGCCCGGAATCATCACCCGCTTCCACCACAGCCAGCCGCGGATGTGCAGGTTGTCGGCGGCGTCGCGCAGGTCGTGCGGGAACACGCTGGCGCCGGCGATCACGTTGAACAGGATGTACCACTGCGTGCCGAGGATCATCAGCGGCGACAGCCAGATGTCCGGGTGCAGGTGGAAGCCGACGATCACCGACACCGCCACGCCGAAGAACAGGTTGGCGGGGAAGGCCGCCAGGAACTGCGCCACCGGCTGCGCCACCGCCGCCAGCCGCGGCCGCAGGCCGATGGCCACGCCGATCGGCACCCACACCAGGGTCGCCAGCCCGACCAGCACCATCACCCGCACCATGGTGATCATGCCGAGCAGCACGGCGTGCAGCACGTCGCCGGGGCCCAGCGAACGGCTGATGTAGTGCACCACCAGCCAGGCGCCGTAGGCGCCGCCGGCGGCGACGGCGCCATACCAGCCGTAGTCCACCGCCTGCGGCGTCCAGCGCGGCAGGTGCAGGCGCGATTCGCCCGGCGCGTCGGCCGCGCGGCGCGGCCGCAGCACCGCGCCGATGGCGGCGTCGAGCGGCCGCCACAGCCAGGCCACCAGGCGCGAGCGCTGCAGCATGCGCAGCGCCCAGGATTCCGGCTCGACCTGGCCGGGCTCGTTGTCGGCGCGGAATTTCTCGCCCCAGGCGATCAGCGGGCGGAACAGCAGCTGGTCGTAGATCAGGATCACCACCAGCATGGTCAGGATCGCCCAGCCGATCGCGCCGCGGTTCTTCTCGGCCAGCGCCGCGGCCACGTAGGAACCGATGCCGGGCAGGGTGATGGTGGTGTTGCCCACCGTGATCGCCTCGGAGGCGACCACGAAGAACCAGCCGCCGGACATCGACATCATCATGTTCCAGATCAGCCCGGGCATGGCGAACGGCACCTCCAGCCGGCGGAAGCGCTGCAGCGGCGAGAAGCGCAGGCTCTTGCAGGCTTCCACCAGGTCCGGCGGCAGCGTGCGCAGCGACTGGTACACGGAGAACGCCATGTTCCAGGCCTGGCTGGTGAAGATGACGAACACCGAGGCGAGCTCCGCGCCCAGCACCTTGCCGGGGAACAGGCCCAGGAAAAAGGTGTAGGTGAAGGTCAGGAAGCCGAGGATGGGCACCGACTGCAGCACGTCCAGCACCGGGATCAGCACGCGCTCGGCGCGCTTGCTCTTGGCCGCCAGGCTGGCGTAGCCGATGCTGAAGATCAGCGAGACCAGCATCGCCGCGAGCATGCGCAGGGTGGTGCGCAGCGCGTAGTAGGGCAGGGCCGAGGGCCGCAGGTCGATCTGCGTGCCTTCCAGCGCCGACAGCGGCGCACCGAGCTGCGAGGCGCCCTTGGAGATCAGCACGAATGCGCCGAACAGCAGGGCGAAGGCGACGACATCCCAGCCGCTCGGCAGGTTGCCGCGGGCGATGCCGCGTACCGCCAGGTAAGGATGCGCGACGATGCGCCGCACCGTGACCGGCGCGGCCGCCAGCTCGCTGAGCGTAATCCTCGGGTTGCCGGCGCCGGTGCGGGTGTCCAAGGCGGGCCTCGTCAGGAAACGGTTTGGAAGGACGCGCCGGCCGCGCCGCCGCGGCGTTTATTTTATGGCGAATCGTGCGCAGCAGGCAGGGCGCGCGCGATGAATTTCCGCCGATCCGGCATGGCAGTTTTGTGACGGCGCGTGCCGGCGCGGCGCGGCGCAGCGCAGCGGCTGGCCGCGGTTCAGCTCCGGTTCGTCGCCGGCCGGCCCACGCAGTCGTAGACGAAGCCTTCGCCGCGCACGTAGGCCGGGTCGTAGAGGTTGCGGCCGTCGACGATCAGCGGCTGCTTGAGCAGCTGCTTGAGCCGGGCCAGGTTGGGGCTCTGGAACACGCGCCACTCG
>JADHNH010000057.1 GCA_016779605.1 Nevskia sp.
ACCGTCGGCACCGAGACCCAGATCCGCAACGGCATGGCGGGCGTCAACACGCAGAACTACCAGAACATGCTCTGGCAGATCCGCGACCAGCTCAAGTTCGCCGACGACGCCGGCTTCTGGGGCGCCTGCTTCACCGAGCACCACTTCCACATCGAGGGCATCGAGGTTTCCAACAACCCGATCATGCTCGGGCTGTACTTCGGCCTGCAGACCAAGCGACTGCGCATCGGCCAGATGGCCAACGTGGTGCCGTTCCACAATCCGATCCGCCTGGCCGAGGACATCGCCATGCTCGATCAGATGCTGCAGGGACGCTCGTTCTTCGGCATCGCGCGCGGCTACCAGCGGCGCTGGGCCGACATCCTGGGCCAGCAGTACGGCGTCGGCGGCACCATGTCGGACAAGTCCGAGGTGGACCGCAAGAACCGCGCGCTGTTCATGGAGCATTACGAGATCATCAAGAAGGCCTGGACCAGCGATACCTTCAGCCACAAGTCGGCGCATTGGGAGATTCCCACGCCCAACCTGAATTTCGACCACCAGGCCGTGCGGCTCTACGGCCAGGGCCAGAGCGACCAGGGCATCATCACCGAAGTCGGCATTGCGCCCAAGCCGTACCAGAAGCCCTTTCCCAAGGTGTTCCAGCCGTTTTCCTTCAGCGCCGACAGCTTCCGCTTCGCCGCCGGCGAGGGCATCGCCCCGATCGCCATCAGCACCTGCGACGAAACCCTGCAGGACCTGCTGACCCTTTACCAGGAAACCGCCGCACAGGCCGGCTACAACTACAAGTCCGGGCAGAACGTCGGCGTGCTGCGCGACACCCTGGTGCTGGACAACGCCGACGACGCGCACCGCTACGCGGCGGCTTCGAGCGGCTTCATCTGGCCGCTGTGGTTCGCGCCGATCGGTTTCAACGAAGGCTTCCGCAAGAAGGGCCAGACCGGCGCCATCTCGAAGGAATGCGACTACGACTACCTGCGCCAGAACAATTTCGAGCTGGTGGGCACTCCGGACCAGGTGAACCGCCAGATCGAGCACCTGGTCAAGAAGCACAACCTGGAATACCTGGTCATGTGGCAGTATCCGGGACCGGTGCCGCACCACGTGCAGATGCGCAGCCTGGAGCTGTGGGCGACCGAGATCCTGCCGAACTGGAACGACTGAGCCAGGGCGCGGTCGCAGGGTCTTGAGACCAGCCGAGGGGACCCGTCCGCATGATTCACGGCATCAGTGCAGTGACGCTGGCAACGCACGACATGGCGGGCGCGGTGGCGTTTTACCGCAAGCTCGGATTCGAGGTGGTGCACGGCGGCCCGGATCAGGGCTTCACCAGCTTCCGCGCCGGCGCCGGACACCTGAACCTGATCGCCGCGCCCGCCGACAAACGCTGGGCCTGGTGGGGGCGGGTGATCATCTACCACTCCGACGTGGATGCGCTTCATGCGCGGGCGCTTGCGGCTGGCCTGCGGCCGGACACCGCGCCGCGCGACGCCGAATGGGGCGAGCGCTATTTCCACATCACCGATCCGGATGGGCATGAACTGAGCTTCGCCCGTCCCCTGCACTGAATTGCGGCCGGCGCCGGCCCGGCAACCTAGCCGGTCGGCGTGCGCCGCGGCCGCGCCGCCAGCGAAAAGCCGTGCCCATGCTCGAGCAGGTACTCGAGCCACTTCGCCAGCATGTGGTTGCGTGCCCACTGGTCGTGCAGGAACTTGCCGGCTTCCGGGTCCGACTCGTCCGCCGCCAGCCACGGCAGCCGCTTGCCGCAATGCAGGGCCTCGGCGACGCGGGCGTCGCGGTACACCTTGATCCACATGTCCGGCTCCAGCCGACGCCCGTCCGGCCCGTTGAACTCGTAGGTGAGCCGCAGCTCGGCCGTGTACGGCGCGCGCTCGACCATGGTCAGGATCAGCGGCAGGTCGGTGGCGCTGCGCGAGACGGCACGCTCGAACGGCAGGTCGAGCTCGGGCACCAGCCGCTCGATCAGCCGGTAGTTGCGTTCGTAGAGATCCAGCAGATGTGCAATCCGCCGCGGTTTCCCGCAGCAGGGACAGCGATCCGCGTAAGCCGTATCGAGTTGCATGGGCGGACTATAAGATAGGCATCAAAAGCGACACAACCCGAACAGCTCCTTAGGAACAGCAATGCCGATCCGCGAGGTCTCCACGCGCGCCTACGCCGACCAGAAGTCCGGCACCGCCGGGCTGCGCAAGAAGGTGGCGGTTTTCCAGCAGCCGCATTACCTGGAAAATTTCCTGCAGACGATCTTCGACGTCGACACCAGCCTGCGCGGCAAGACCCTGATCGTGGGGGGCGACGGACGCTATTTCAACCGCGAGGCGATTCATACCGCCATCGCCATGGCCGCGGCCAACGGCGTGGCGCGCGTGGTGGTCGGCCAGGGCGGCCTGCTGTCGACGCCCGCCGCCTCCCACCTGATCCGCCTGCGCAACGCCGGCGGCGGCTTCCTGTTCACCGCCAGCCACAACCCGGCAGGCCCTGACGGCGACTTCGGCATCAAGTACAACGTCGCCGGCGGCGGCCAGGCCGCCGAAGGCCTGACCGCGCGGCTCTACGAGCACAGCAAGACGATCGCGCGCTACCGCATCGTCGAGGGCGCCAACATCGACCTGGACCGCCGCTGCACGCAGCGTCTCGAGGAGATGGAGGTCGAAGTCATCGATTGCGTGGAAGACTACGCCGCGCTGATGCAGACGCTGTTCGACTTCGACCGCATGCGCGACTGGATCAGGAAGGGCCACAGCCTGCGCTTCGACGCCATGCATGCGGTCACCGGGCCTTACGCCCAGCGCATCCTGGTGGAACTGCTGGGCGCGCCGGCGGCGGCGGTGCAGAACGCCTGCCCGCTGGAAGATTTCGGCGGCGGCCACCCCGACCCCAACCTGATTTACGCCAGGCACCTGGTCGACCTGGTGCATTCGCCGGCCTCGCCGGACCTGGCCGCCGCCAGCGACGGCGACGGCGACCGCAACATGATCCTGGGCCGCGGCATCTTCATCTCGCCGGGCGATTCCCTGGCGATGCTCGCCGCGCACCTGCAGAAGCTTCCCGGCTATGCATCCGGCCTCAAGGGCGTGGCGCGCTCCATGCCCACCTGCCGCGCGGTGGACCGCGTCGCCCAGGCGCTGGGCATCGAATGCCACGAGACGCCGACCGGCTGGAAGTTCTTCGCCAACCTGCTCGATGCCGGCCGCGCCACCCTGTGCGGCGAGGAGAGCTTCGGCACCTCCTCGTCGCACACGCGCGAAAAGGACGGCCTGTGGGCGGTGCTCGCCTGGATCAACGTGCTGGCCGCCACCGGGCTGTCGGTGGGCGATCTGGCGCAGCAGCATTGGCGCCGATTCGGCCGCCACTATTTCGTGCGCCATGATTACGAATCGCTGTCGGCCGCGGCCGCCGGTGGCGTCATGCAGGCGCTGGCCGCCGCCGCCCCCGGCCTGGCCGGCAGGCGCTATGACCGTTGGACGGTCAGCGCTGCCGACGATTTCGAATACCGCGACCCGATCGACGGCAGCATCGCCGTCAACCAGGGGCTGCGCGTCGTCTTCGGCGATGCCGCGCGCGTCGTGTTGAGAATTTCCGGCACGGGCACCGAAGGCGCCACCCTGCGCCTGTACCTGGAACGCTACGAAAGCGCGGCGGACGCGCTCGGCTGGGAGCCGACGGCCGCCCTGGCGCCGCTGGCCGCGGTGGCCGAACAGCTGGCCCGCATTGCCGAACTGACCGGGCGCAAGGCGCCCAGCGTGATTACCTGAGCGCCGGACCGGAACGCCGCGACGCCGCAAACCTGGTTTTCACGGTGCCCCCCGGACCGGCCGGGGGCCGGCGCGCTCAGCCCTTCTGGCGTACCCCGCGGGCTTCCTGCCGGCACTGGTGGGCCACCGCGTCCTTCTCGGCCTGGCAGGCGTCGGCATGGGCGCCGCAGAAATATTCGGCGACCGCCGTCTTCTCTTTCACGCACTGGGCGTAATCGTGCCTGGAAGCGGGATGCGCGGCAGCCTTGCGGTGATGGTGGTGGTGCGGCGCCGGCGCGGGCGCGGTTTCGTCGGCCGCCGCCGCGCCGGCAAACAGCACCGCCGTCAACAGCACTACGGCACGGATCTGATCTTTCATCGCCATTTCTCCGTCGTCTTGAGTCGCTCAGTGCCCGCCTGCCCGGTTTCGACACGCATGCGCCGTGCCGGTTCCGGGACCGGGCCGGTGGATCCCGGCGCGCCCTTAGACCAGCGGATGCGGCACTTTGGTTCAATCCGGCACGCCGAGCTTCTTGTGCACCGCCGGGCTGGTCGTAGTGTATTGCAGATACACCTTTTCGTTCGGGAACAGCTGGTGCTTGATCGCAAAAGCGGCCAGCGCGGCTTCGTGAAAGCCCGACAGGATCAGCTTTTTCTTGCCGGGGTAGTAGTTGATGTCGCCGACCGCATAGATTCCAGGCGTGGAGGTCTGGAACTTCTCCGTGTCGACCTCGATCTGGTTCTTGTTCAGGTTCAGGCCCCATTCGGCAATCGGCCCCAGCTTGGGGCTCAGCCCGTAGAACGCCAGCACGTCGTCGACCTCCACGGTGGACTTGGACTGGTCGATCCCGGTCACCTGCAGCGCGGTCAGGCGGCCGTCGCGCTCCTCGTAGCCGAGCACGCTGCCCAGCAGCAGCCGCGCCTTGCCCTCGTCCACCAGTTGGCGGAAGCGCGACACCGAGGCCGGCGCCGCCTTGAACGCCGCCGAGCGGTGGATCAGGGTCACCGAGGCGGCCTTGCCGACCATCTGCAGCGCCCAGTCGAGCGCCGAATCGCCGCCGCCCAGCACCACCACGTTCCTGCCGTGGTGGCGGGCCGGCTCGCGCACCCGGTAGAACAGCTGCCGGTCGTCGTATTTTTCCACGCCGTCCAGACGCAGCAGCACCGGCTGGAACGCGCCGACGCCGCCGGCGATGATCACCGCCCGGGCCAGCAGCACGGTGCCGGCGGCGGTGGCCACGCGGAAGCGGCCGTCCTCCTGGCGCGCCAGCTCCTGCACCTGCTGGCCGAGGTGGAAGGTCGGCGCAAACGGCTTGATCTGCTGCAGCAGCCGGTCGACCAGCTCCTGCGCGCCCACGGTGGGAAAGCCGGGTATGTCGTAGATCGGCTTGTCCGGGTAGAGCTCGGCGCACTGGCCGCCCGGCACCGCCAGCGCATCGACCACGTGCGCCCGCAAGTCGAGCAGCCCCAGCTCGAACACCTGGAACAGGCCGCAGGGGCCCGCGCCGACAATCACCACATCGGTTTCAATCATCGATCTCGCTTCTGGATGGTTGGCGATGCGCCTAGTTTAGGCCAGCGCGCCGATCCGCGGCCGATACGAATCCTGTTGCAGCGGCCGACGCCGACCCCTGCGCATACCGGCCACCGCGACGCACGCCGGCACGGTAACGGCCCGGCCAGCGCGCGCCGCGTGGCAAGCGGCGCCAAGCGTGCCGGATAGTGCCGGATGCGACTGATATCGGGGGGGGAATGCGGAAGCCCGGACCGCGCTTGAATGCTGCCAGGCTAAGGGTGCCCATCCCTGGGCGACTGGTCCCTTGACACGAATTTTACTTGGAGTTTTTTGCGTTGTCGTGACCGGGCGCACACTTTTTCGATCGGAAGATGCATCCTGCTGCACAGCGCCTACTGGCGGCGCAGCTCCTTTTCCTGCATCACCACGGCGGCGATCTCCTCGATCGACATGTTTGCAGAATTAACGAACGGAACATTGAAACGACGGTACAGTCGTTCGGCTTGGCGCAGCTCGTAGGCGCACTGCGCCAGCGACGCATACTTGGAGCCGGGGCGCCGCTCGCTGCGCACCTGCATCAGCCGCTCGGGGTCGGAGGTCAGGCCGAACAGCTTGCTGCGTTCTTCCTGCAGCGCCTTGGGCAGCCGCAGGCCCTCGAGGTCGTCTTCGGTCAAGGGGAAGTTGGTGGCGAACACGCCGTGCTGCAGCGCCAGGTACAGGGTGGTGGGCGTCTTGCCGCAGCGCGACGGCGCGATCAGGATCAGGTCGGCCCGGGCCAGTTCGCGGCTGCTCTGGCCGTCGTCGTGCTCCATGGCGAAATTCATCGCGTCGATGCGGGCCTGGTAGCGCCCGGCGTTGGCCATGCCGTGCGCGCGGCCCTGCGCATGCGTCGACTTCTGCCCCAGCTCGCCCTCGATCGGGGCGATATAGGTGTCGAACAGATCCATGAACAGCGCCCGTCCGGTGCGCAGGATCGCGCGCACTTCCTCGTTGACCGTGGTGCTGAACACGATCGGCCGTGCGCCGGAGCTGTCGGCGATGTGGTCGATGTATTCGATGGTGACGCGGGCCTTGGCCGGGGTGTTGATGAACGGCAGGGTGGTCTTGTCGAACTCCACCCCCTCGAACTGCGTCAGCAGGGTGCCGCCCAGCGTCTCGGCGGTGATGCCGGTGCCGTCGGACACGAAAAACACTTTTCTTTGCGCGCTCATTCCCCGCCGGCCGTGGTCGCCATCCCCGGGGCCATCTTGCCATTGCCCGGAGCGGTCTGGATACGGCGCGCAATACGGCGGCGGGCGCGGCCGCGCCGCCGGCCTTGCCGGGCCGGGCCGCCATTCGGGTTAAACTTGCGGCGCTCCCGAAGCCTGCGGGCCGGCAGCCGCCGTGTATGCTTCTTGCAGGGCGCTCAGACGCTTGCGGCGGTTGCCGGAAGCGCGGCCCTTGCGGCGGTTCGCGAGGATCTCGCGGCACGCCGTCCGCGGAATTGCTACTGACATAAGGAAGAATTCGAGCATGGCAGACCAGAATGTTCTCTGGTTCAGGCAGTTAGGCATGAACGACGTCGAGCGCGTGGGCGGCAAGAATGCCTCTCTCGGCGAGATGATCCAGCACCTGGACGCGGCCGGCGTGAGCGTCCCCGACGGGTTCGCCACCACTGCCGACGCCTATCGCGAGTTCCTGGAATTCGAGGGCCTGGCCGAGCGCATCAACGCGCGGCTGGGCAAGCTCGACGTGGAGGACGTGCAGGCGCTGGCGCAAGCCGGCCGCGAGATCCGCGAGGCGGTGGTGAAAGCCCCCTTCCCGGCCGAGCTGGAGCGGCAGGTGCGGCAAGCCTACGACGAGCTGCTGCGCAAGTCCGGCGGTACGATCTCGGTGGCGGTGCGCTCGTCGGCCACCGCCGAGGACCTGCCCGATGCCTCCTTCGCCGGGCAGCAGGAAACCTTCCTCAACGTCCGCGGCATCGACGACGTGCTGGAAAAGATCCGCGAGGTGTTCGCCTCGCTGTTCAACGACCGTGCGATTTCCTACCGCGTGCACCACGGCTTCGACCATGCGCGGGTGGCGCTGTCGGCCGGCGTGCAGCGCATGGTGCGCTCAGACATCGGCGCCAGCGGCGTGATGTTCACCATGGACACCGAATCCGGCTTCCGCGACGCCGTGTTCATCACCTCGTCGTACGGCCTGGGCGAGGCGGTGGTGCAGGGCGCGGTCAATCCCGACGAGTTCTACGTCTACAAGCCGGGGCTGGCCGCCGGCCGCAGGGCGATCCTCAAGCGCGGCCTCGGCGAGAAGGCCAAGAAGATGGTCTACGCCGACCGCGGCGGCAAGGCGGTGGAATTCGTCGCGGTGGCGGACGCCGACCGCCGGCGGTTCTCGCTCAACGACGCCGACGTCGAGGCGCTGGCACGCCAGGCGATGACCATCGAAAAGCATTACGGCCGGCCGATGGACATCGAGTGGGGCAAGGACGGCGCCGACGGCAAGCTCTACATCCTGCAGGCGCGCCCGGAAACGGTGAAATCCAGGGCCGGCGGCAACACCCTGCGCCGCTACAAGCTGAAGAGCCGCGGCAAGGTGCTCGCCGAAGGCCGCGCCATCGGCCAGAAGATCGGCGCCGGCGCGGTGCGCAACCTGCGCTCGCTCGAGGAGATGGCGCGGGTGCGCCCCGGCGACGTGCTGGTCACCGACATGACCGACCCCGACTGGGAGCCGGTGATGAAACGCGCCGCCGCCATCGTCACCAACCGCGGCGGCCGCACCTGCCACGCCGCCATCATCGCCCGCGAGCTGGGCATCCCGGCGGTGGTCGGCACCGGCGACGCCACCAAGAAGCTGCAGGACGGCACCGTGGTCACGGTGTGCTGCGCCGAGGGCGACACCGGCTTCGTCTACGACGGCAACGTCGATTTCCAGGTCGACGAGATCGCGCTGGACCGCATGCCCGACCTGCCGGTCAAGATCATGATGAACGTCGGCACGCCGGAACAGGCGTTCGACTTCGCCAGCCTGCCGCACCGCGGTGTCGGCCTGGCGCGGCTGGAGTTCATCGTCAACCGGCAGATCGGCATCCATCCGCTGGCCCTGCTGGAGCTCGAGAAGCAGCCGCCGGACGTGCGCCGCATCATCGACCCGATGATCGCCGCCTACCCCGGCCCGATCGATTACTTCTGGATGCGCCTGGCCGAGGGCATCGGCATGATCGCCGCGGCGTTCGCGCCGGAGCCGGTGATCGTGCGCCTGTCGGACTTCAAGTCCAACGAGTACGCCAACCTGGTCGGCGGCGCGCGCTACGAGCCGTTCGAGGAAAACCCGATGCTCGGCTTCCGCGGCGCCTCGCGCTACATCGCCGACTCGTTCCGGCCCTGCTTCGACCTGGAGTGCCGTGCGCTCAAGTACGTGCGCGACGACATGGGCCTGAGCAACGTGCAGGTGATGGTGCCGTTCGTGCGCACCCTGACCGAGGCCCGGCGGGTCTGCGAGATTCTCAAGGAAAACGGCCTGGAGCGCGGCAAGGACGGGCTCAAGCTGATCATGATGTGCGAGCTGCCCAGCAACGCCGTGATGGCCGACGAGTTCCTCGAGCACTTCGACGGCTTCTCGATCGGCTCCAACGACATGACCCAGCTCACCCTGGGCCTGGACCGCGATTCCGGCCTGGTTGCGGCGGGCTTCGACGAGCGCGATCCGGCGGTGAAGAAGATGCTGCACATGGCGATCGCCGCCTGCCGCGCCAAGGGCAAATACGTCGGCATCTGCGGCCAGGGGCCCTCGGACCACGCCGACCTGGCGCAATGGCTGCTGGCCGAGGGCATCGAAAGCATCAGCCTGAACCCGGATTCGGTGGTCGAGACCTGGATGCTGCTGTCCGGGGCCGCAAGGCCGTAACGCCGCCGCGCCGCCCGCATCCGGTGCGGCGGGCTCGCACGTGTATCGTGGCTAGGGCACGCGTTGCCCGGCCGGGCGCTCGGTCGGCCGCGCCGCCTGGGCGGCGCGCATTTCGAGCGTGCTGGCCAGCGTGCGTTCGCGCTTGCGCTGGCGCTTGTCCTGGTACATCAGGCGGTCGGCGATCTCGGCCGCGGCATTGATGCTGCCGTTGCCGCTGCGCGGCGCGGCGCCCATCGAGGCTGAAATGCCGGCCTGGTTCAGCGCCTTGCGCAGGCGCTCGGTGACGATCGGCGCGGAGCCGGGAGCGATTTCCGCCGCCAGGAAGGCGAATTCGTCGCCGCCCAGGCGCGCCACCACGTCGCGCCGCCGCGCGGTGACGCGCAGGGCGTGCGCGGCCCGCTGCAGCAGCTGGTCGCCGGCAGCGTGCCCTTGCAGGTCGTTGATTTCCTTGAGGCCGTCGAGGTCGATGGCGATGACGCAGGCATCCAGGTTGTCGCGCTGGCAGCGGATCTCCTCGACCAGCAGGCACTGCTCCCAGCCGCGCCGGTTGTAGAGCTGGGTGAGCGCGTCGGTGGCCGCCTCCAGCCGCGCCTTTTCCTCGCGCTGCGCCATCTGGTGGCGCTGCTCGACATACAGGCGCACCACCAGCTGCGCGTTCCACACGATGAGGACCACGAAGATCAGCACGCTGGCGGCGACCGTCACCGCCACGCCCAGCGCGATGTCGATCACGCCGGCGTTGATCGCCCGCACCTGCATGTAGCCGAACAGCACCGGCACCACGACCGCCGCCAGCAGCATGCGGCGGCTGGCGATGCCGCCGTCGGGCTGCGCCGCGAACAGGCTGGCCAGGCCGCGCCGCGGATGCAGGCTCTGCAGGCCGGCCGCCAGTACCGCCAGGCTCAGCGCGGTCAACGGCGACATGCCGAAACTGCTGCCGGCCGACTGGTCCGGCTGCGCGGCCTGGAAAATCATGCCGAGCAGGGAGGCCGCCGGGGAAAAGATGCAGGCTGCGGCGGAAATATCGGCAAAATCGAAGCGGTCGCTGCGCCGCCCGAAGTAGAACCACACGGCCATTCCGAACAGCAGGATGCTCATTGCCGCCTGCGGTGAGGGCACGGTGCCGTCGGCGGCGGGGTCCAGGTGCAGCCACTGCTGCGCATACAGGAAGGGCTGGAGCCCAAGGCCGACGCCGAACAGGAAATCCGCCAGCACCGCGCTGCCCACCGCCACCAGCAGCGCGGCCAGCACCCTTCCCGCCCAAAGCTGCGCGCGGCGGTGATGGGCGCGCACCGTGCACACCAGCAGCGCTGCGGCGGCAGTGCACAGGCAGACCGCGGTCAGCGGCACCTCGGCGGGCTGGTTGGCGAGCGGCCGGATGACCAGCCACCAGCCGCGCGACCAGGCCAGCAGGATGCCGGCCCCGGCGGCAAGCGCCGCCAGCGCACAGGCGACCGCGAACTTCGGCAGACGCATCGACAGTCCCAGGCCACACCCCCCGGCTTGCTCGCCTCGTCAGCGCCACTGCTGCCCCGCCCGGGCTTTCAGCCCGGCGAGGGTACCTTCAAATCCTCGATCCGCACCCCTTCATACCGCTCCAGCCGCTGGCGGAACCAGGCGAAGGCCGCCGCCGCCGCCGCGCCCGGCCCCTTGATGCCGAACTCGATATGCCGCGGCCGCGTGGCGTCGCCGATCGCCGGCAGGCTCGACAGCTTGACCTGCGGGAACTCGCGCAAGGTCGATTCCATCAGCTCGAGCAGGTCGCCCTCGCCGCGCGTGCCGAAGGCCCGCAGGGAGTATTCCACAGGCGCCTGGCTGCGGTGCAAGTGCTGCAGGGGGTTGTCGAGCACCCATTCCAGCATCGGCCAGGCCATTTCCGGAAAGCCGGGCACGAAATAGCAGCGGCCCATGGAGAATCCCGAGACCCGGTTCACCGGATTGGGCACCAGGCCGGCGCCGCGCGGGAAGTGCGCCATCAGCACGCGATTGGGATGCGCTCGCCCGGCGTATTCGGCCTCGATCAACGCCACGCCTTCGGTGTGCGGCTCGATCGGCACGCCGAACGCGCGTGCCGCGGCCTGGCGGGTGCAGTCGTCGGGGGTTGCGCCGATGCCGCCGCAGCTCAGCAGCACCCCGCCTTCGGCCGCCACGCGCGCGATGCTGCGGGCGATGGCGGCTTCGTCGTCGGGCAGCAGCTCGACGCGCGCCAGCTCCAGGCCGCGTGCCGCCAGCAGCCCGATCACCTTGGGCAGGTGGCGGTCCTGGCGCTTGCCGGACAGGATCTCGTCGCCGACGATGAACAGGTGCACCGCGGCGCTGCCGCTGCCGTCCGTATCGTCCCGTGGTTGCGTACTCATGGCCATGCCCCCGTCCGCCCCTGTGTGACGCCGCCTAGGCGGCCTCGCCCGCCCAGCCGAACTTCTCCACCGCCTCGAAGATGTCGGTTTCGGTGACGATGCCGATGACCTGGCCGCCCTGCAGCACGGTGAAGCGGCTGAAGTTGCTGTCGGAGATCTTGTCGGCGGCCTCGCGGATGCTCATCTCCGCCGGCACCGACACCAGCGGGCGGCTGGCGATGTCCTTGACCCTGGTGACGGCGGGATTCCTGCCGCCGCGCACGATGCGGGTGACGATGTCGCGGCGGGTCAGGATGCCCCATTCGCCCTTGCCGTCCGGCTCCACCACGATCGAGCTGATGCCGTTGCCGGTCATCAGGTGCATGGCCTGCTCCACGCTGTCGTCGTCGCGCACCGTGATCAGCGCGCGCGTCATCAGGTCGGCCACGGTATGCGGCACGCGGCCGGTGTCGACCATCTCTTCCAGCGGCTGCAGCAGCCGGCGGATCTCGCGCTGCTTGCGCTCCTTGACCAGTTGCTCGTGCTGCGCCTTGCGCTTGGCTTCCAGGTCGATGCCGCCGCCGATGCGCTCGATCAGCGCGTCGGCGAAAGCGCTGGTGCTCACTTCGGTGGCGCCGTCGATCTGGCGGGCGAAGTCGTAGGTGACGATGCCGTCGCTGACCACTTCGGGGTAGACCAGGGTGATGAGGTCGGCGGCCTCCTTCCAGCCCATGTACTCCAGCATCATCACGCCGGAGAACAGCAGCGAGCCGGGATTGACCTTGTTCTGGTTGGCGTACTTGGGGGCGGTGCCGTGGGTGGCCTCGAACACGGCCACGAAGTCGGCGATGTTCGCCCCCGGCGCGATGCCCACGCCGCCGACTTCGGCGGCCACGGCATCGGACAGGTAGTCGCCGTTCAGGTTCGGCGTGGCGATGACGTCGAACTCCTCCGGCCGCAGCAGCATCATCTGGAACATGATGTCGGCGATGCGGTCCTTGATGACGATCTTGCCTTCCGGCTGCCTGCCCCGGTATTCGCCGTAGAGCTGCTCCTCGGTGATGGTGACGCCGCCGAACTCCTGCCGCGCCACCTCGTAACCCCAGTTGCGGAAGGCGCCCTCGGTGAACTTCATGATGTTGCCCTTGTGCACCAGGGTCACCGATTCGCGGCCGTTGTCGATGGCGTACTGGATCGCCTTGCGCACCAGCCGCTTGCTGCCGAACTCGGAGATCGGCTTGATGCCGATGCCGGCGCCGTCGAAGAACCTGGCCTTCATTTCCTCCTTGAGGAACCTGGCCACCTTGGCGTTTTCCGGCGTGCCCGACTTGTATTCGATGCCGGCGTAGACGTCCTCGGTGTTCTCGCGGAAGATCACCACGTCAACCTTGTCCGGGCGCTTGATCGGGCTCGGCACGCCGGCGTAGTGGCGCACCGGCCGCACGCAGGCGTAGAGGTCCAGGTCCTGCCGCAGCGCCACGTTGAGGCTGCGGAAGCCGCCGCCGACCGGCGTGGTCAGCGGGCCCTTGATCGAGACCACCAGCTCCTGCAGTACCTTGAGCGTCTCGTCGGGACAGTAATTGCCGTCGTACAGCCTGGCCGCCTTTTCGCCGAGATAGGTCTCGCACCAGTGGATCCTGCGCCTGCCGCCGTAGGCCTTGGCCACCGCCGCGTCCCAGATGCGCAGGCAGGCCTTGGTGATATCGGGGCCGATGCCGTCGCCTTCGACGTAGCCGACGATGGGCTCGTCGGGCACCTGCAGCTTACGATTCCTGACCGTGATCTTCTCGCCCTTGCTCGGCATCCTGATGTGGCGATAGGCGCTGGTCATGGATATTTTCTCCTTCGAAATCTCCCTGCGGCCCGCGCAGGGAGCTGTCGCGGCCGGCTGGGATCGCAGGTCAAATCATTCTATCATCCGCCTGACGCCCGCCCGGCGCAGGAAGCGGGCGTAAGCTGGCCGCATGCAGGGGTGAAGCCAATGAAAGTCCCGACCATCCTGGTGCCGATCGCCCACGGTTCCGAAAGCCTGGAGACGGTCTGCGTCGTCAACGTGCTGCGCCGCGCGGAACTCGAAGTCACCGTGGCCAGCATCGAATCGGAGCTGACCGTCACCGGCACCCGCGGCATCCGCCTGACCGCCGATCGCCGTTTCCTCGACACCGGCGGCCAGCGCTTCGACATGATCGTCCTGCCGGGCGGCGAAAAAGGCTCCGAGGCGCTCGGCCGGCACGCCCCGCTGATCGAAAGGCTGCAGCAGCAGGACGACGACCGCCGCTGGTTCGCCGCGATCTGCGCCGCGCCCGCCCTGGCGCTGGCGCCGCATCACCTGCTCGACGGCCGCCAGGCGACCTGCCACCCGGCATTCCGCGGCAGGCTGCCGAAGTTCGTCGACGAGCCGGTGGTGCGCGACGGCCACGTGGTGACCAGCCAGGGCGCGGGCACGGCGCTGGCGTTCGCGCTGAAGCTGGCCGAGCTGCTCGCGGGAATCGAAAAGAGCCGGGCGGTGGCCGCGCAGATGGTGGCCTGAGCGCGCCCCGGCGGCCCCGCCGGCGAGCACAAACGAACAGGGCGCGGCGCCGGGCTTGCCTCCGGTGCCGCGCCCTGCCTGGTTCGCCTGCTGCGATTCGGGCCGCGATGCGGCCGGCGGCTAGGCCGCCTGCTTCTTGCCGATCGCTTCTTCCAGCATTTTCTTCAGTTCGCCGGACTGGTACAGGTCCAGCGTGATGTCGCACCCGCCGACCAGCTCGCCCTTCACGTAAAGCTGCGGAAAGGTCGGCCAGTTGGCGAACTTCGGCAGCGCGCGGTAGACCTCTTCATCCTCGTAGATGTTCACATAGGCGTATTCCACGCCGCAGGCGTTGAGGGCCTGCACGGTGCGGGCGGAGAAGCCGCATTGCGGAAAATCCGGGGTTCCTTTCATGTAGAGGATGATCGGGTTTTCGCCGACCTGCTTCTTGATGCGCTCGAGGACTTCCATTCATGCACCCTGATGACGGCAATGACCAAAGCGTATTTTAACACTTCGTGCCCGCAAGCACAGGACGCCCAAATCGGTGCGCGGTGCGGCCTTGCGGTGCGCCCGCGCAAGCGCCGCGGGCAGGTGCCGGCCGCGCTATTGAAATTGAACTTGCGGTGGCCTAAGGTGTATCGAAGCTTAAAGAAACCCACGTTCTAGAGAGAAACGTCATGGCCTTCACCCTCCCCGAATTACCCTACGCGCGCGATGCACTGGAACCGCACATGTCGCGCGAGACGCTGGAATTCCATTACGGCAAGCATCACAAGACCTACGTCGACACCGCCAACAAGCTGATCGCCGGCACCGAGTTCGAGAACACCACGCTGGACGAGGCCGTCAAGAAAGCCTCCGGCAAGCTGTTCAACAACGTCGCGCAGATCTGGAACCACAACTTCTTCTGGGAAGGCCTGACGCCCTCGCAGACCGCGCCGGGCAAGAAGCTGGCCGAC
Organism: Nevskia sp.; assembly: GCA_016779605.1. GTDB lineage: Bacteria > Pseudomonadota > Gammaproteobacteria > Nevskiales > Nevskiaceae > Nevskia. The sequence continues at coordinate 14,964 of JADHNH010000057.1, forward strand.
GCGCTGGTCAAGCAGTTCGGCGGCATCGACGACTTCAAGAAGCTGATGACCGAAACCGCGATCGGCACCTTCGGTTCGGGCTGGGCCTGGCTGGTGAAGAAGCCGGACGGCACGCTGGCGGTGAGCAGCACCTCCAACGCCGGCAACCCGCTGACCGGCGGCGACAAGCCGCTGCTGACGGTCGACGTGTGGGAACACGCCTATTACATCGACTACCGCAACGCCCGCGCCACCTACCTGGAGCATTACTGGGCCCTGGTGAACTGGGCGTTCGTGGAGAAGAACCTGGGATAAGGGCCTCGCCTCGACGACGGCCTGAGCGCACCGTCGGGGCAGCCGCGCCTCCTGCGGCGGGGATTGCCGCCGCAGGGCACCGACCACAACATCAAACCGAAGGCGGCGGCAAGCCGCCGCCTTCGGAATTTAATCCGGCCGCCCTGTTGGGGCGGCTGTTTTGCTTTCTGGACACTGCGATGACGCGCCACCTATTGAAGCTCAGCGACCTTTCCCCGGCCGAGGCACGGCGGATCGTGGAACGCGGAACCGAGCTCAAGTCGCGGCGCGAAGATCATCAGTACCGGCCCCTGCTGGGCCGCTCGCTGGCAATGCTGTTCGCCAAGAGCTCCACGCGCACGCGGGTGTCGTTCGAGGTCGGCATGGCCCGCCTGGGCGGCCATGCGCTGATGCTGGCCACCGCGCAGACCCAGCTGGGCCGCGAGGAACCCCTGGCGGACACCGCACGCGTGCTGTCGCGCATGTGCGACGCCATCATGGTGCGCAACGATTCGCAGGCGGACCAGGAAGAGCTGGCACGGTGCTCCAGGGTGCCGGTGATCAACGGCCTGTCCGAACTGCACCATCCCTGCCAGCTGCTGGCCGACGTGCAGACCTGGTTCGAGCACCGCGGCGATCCCAAGGGCAAGATCGCCGCATGGCTCGGCGACGGCAACAATGTCTGCAACTCCTGGATCGAGGCGGCGCGCCTGTTCGGCTTCCACCTGCGCGTGGCCAGCCCGCACCAGTACCGGCCGGAGCCGGCGGTGCTCGAGTTCGCCGGCAAGTCGGTGTCGCTGCTGGACGACCCGGGCGCCGCCGCCGCCGGCGCCGACCTGCTGGTCACCGACACCTGGACCAGTATGGGCCGGGAGGCCGAGCGCGCCGAGCGCATGCAGGTGCTGGCGCCGTTCCAGGTCGACGCCCGCATGATGGCGACCGCCGGGCCGGACGCGGTGTTCATGCACTGCCTGCCCGCGCACCGCGGGGAAGAGGTGACCGCCGAGGTCATCGACGGGCCGCAGAGCGTGGTCTGGGATGAAGCAGAAAACCGCCTGTGGGCGCAGATGGCGCTGCTGGAGTTCCTGTTGACTTAGAGCTGCGCGTGCCGGTGCGGGACGCAAAGGCCGCATAATGGCGCCCTTGCGCTGCCTGGCGACCGGTCCTCTTCGCGAAATCCCATGCCCAATACCACCCCGCCCCGCCTGCCCGCCGACCTGATTCCCACGGTGCAGCGCGCGCTGGCCGAGGATGTCGGCGGCGGCGACGTCACCGCCAGGCTGGTGCCGGCGGCGCAGCATGCAAGCGCCAGCGTGATCGCACGCGAAGCCGCGGTGATCTGCGGCCAGGCCTGGTTCGAGCAGGTGTTCGCCCAGCTCGACACGGCGATCGCAATCCGCTGGGAGGTCGGCGAAGGCGAGCGGGTCGAGCCCGAGCGGCGCCTGTGCGTGGTGCAAGGCCCGGCGCGGCCCATCCTCACCGGCGAACGCACCGCGCTGAACTTCCTGCAGGCCCTGTCGGGCACCGCCACGGCGACGCGCCGCTTCGTCGATGCGGTGGCGGGCACCGGCACGCGCATCGTCGACACCCGCAAGACCCTGCCGGGGCTGCGCACGGCGCAGAAATACGCGGTGGTCTGCGGCGGCGGCTTCAACCACCGCATCGGCCTGTACGACGGCATCCTGATCAAGGAAAACCACATCGCCGCCGCCGGCGGCATCGCCAAGGCCATCGCCGCGGCGCGCGGACTGAACGCCGGCGTGCCGCTGATGACCGAGGCGGAAAGCCTGGACGAGGCGCGCACGGCGCTGGCCGCCGACGTCGACCTGCTGCTGGTCGACGACTTCCCGCTCGATCAGATCCGCGAGGCGGTGCGGCTGACGCGTGCGCATCGCGCAGCCGGCGGCCGCACGCTGCTGGAATACTCCGGCGGCGCCAGCCTGGACAGCGTGCGGCCGATCGCCGAGACCGGCGTGGACCGCATCGCGGTGGGCGCCATCACCAAGCACCTGCATGCGGTCGACCTGTCGATGCGCTTTGCCGGCTGAGGGCATCGCCCCGGCCTGAAGCCGCGGCGGCGAAAAACCGCAGCACGGTCGCATTGAAGCGCCGCGGCGCCTCCAGCGGCAGCGCATGGTGGCGGCCGGCGAACACGCTCAGGCGTCCGTCGGGCAGCGCCGCGGTGAAAGCCTCGGCATCGCCGACCGGGAAATAGTCGTGCTCGGCCGCAATCACCAGCACCGGCATGCGCAGGCGCTCCAGCCGCCGCTGCACGCTCCAGCCGACCAGCTGGCGCAGGTTCTTCAGGTAGACGTGACGGTCGATCGCCGCGCCGCGGCGGCACGAACGCTCGCGCAAAGCCGCCTGACCCGGCTCCGGGAACAGCTTGTTCGCCACCGCGCGCGCCAGCCGGCGCGGCCCGAACAGGCTCATCATGACGTAGCGGAAGGCGAACAGCAGGCGCTTGGCCGGCGTGTCGATGACGAAGCTGGGCAAGGTGTCGGCCGCCACCAGCGCCAGCACCCGCTCCGGCTGGTCCACCGCCATCTGCAGCGCCACCGCCCCGCCCATCGAATGCCCGACCAGGAGGAAGCGGCCGATGCCCAGGCCGTCGAGCAGCGCCCACAGGTCGGCGGCGAACGCCTGCGGGCTGAACTCGCCGCCGCGGTCGCTGCGCCCGTAGCCGCGCAGGTCCGGTGCGATGACCCGGTAGCGGCGCGCAAACACCGGGACCTGGTCCTCCCAGTCCTCGTGGTCGGTGCCGATGCCGTGCACCAGCAGCAGCGGCGTGCCGGCGCCGTCGTCGGCGTAGAACAGGCGGGTGCCGTTGACTGCCGCGAACGGCATGCGCCGGCGCTGCCCGCCGTCAGCGGACGTGCCCGGCCGGCGCCGGGGCACAGAAGCAGTACGCGTATTCGCCCAGCGGATCGTTCAGGTGGCGAAACAGCCGCACGGCGGATTCCGCCGGCTCCTGCAGCCCCGACTGCGGCGGCAGCGCGCCGGCCAACGCCGACAGGTCCACGTGCGAGCCGCCCAGCACGTGCCCGAGCCAGCGCGCCAGCGTTTCGCGCTGCGGGTGCATTTCCTCGAGGCGGTAGGCGTCGGGCTTGAGCTTGGCCAGCTGGGCGGCTGCGCGCTCGGCATCCTTCAAGCCGCCGAGCTCGTCAACCAGCCCCAGGTCCTTGGCCGCGGCACCGCTCCACACGCGCCCGCGGGCCATGGCATCGACCTTGTCCACCGCCAGGTTGCGGCCCTTGGCCACGCCCGAGATGAACTGGTGGTAGCCGCGCTCCACTTCGGACTGCGCGATCGCCTTGGCTTCCGGCGACAGCGGCCGGTCCACCCGGAATGCCCCGGCCAGCGGCGTGGTGCCGACGCCGTCGGTGTGGATGCCGAGCTTGCCCAGCGGCTGGTCGACGGTCGGGATCAGGCCGAAGATGCCGATGGAGCCGGTAATGGTCGAAGGCTCGGCGAAAATCCGGTCGGAGCCCATGGATATCCAGTAGCCGCCGGACGCCGCCAGGGTGGACATCGACACCACCACCGGCTTGCCTTCCTCGTGCAGCGCCTGCACCGCGCGGCGGATCTTTTCCGAGGCGAACACGCTGCCGCCCGGCGAGTTGACGCGCAGCAGCACGGCGCTGACATTGGTGTCGCGGCGCGCGCTGTCCAGCAACGCGGAAATGGTGTCGCCGCCGGCGCTGTCGTTCTGGCTTTCGCCGTCGACGATCTCGCCCTGCGCCACCACCAGCGCGATCTTGGTGGCCGGCGGCCGCTGCTGCTCGCGGTGCACGGCGCGCAGGTACGAGGCGAAGTCGATCTGGTGGAACGTGCCCTTGTCCTTGTCGAAGCCGACCTTGTCGGCGATGCGCTTGCGGAACTCGCGCAGGGTCTCGATGCGGTTGACCAGCTTGGCGTCGAGCGCGTACGCCGCGGCGTCGCCGGAGTGCTTCAGCAGCTCCGGCGCGAAGTCGCGCGCATAGGCGTCCGCGGCGTTGGCCGGCAGCTTGCGTGCCGCCGACACGCCGTCGTTGTAGACCTTCCACAGGTCCGCCAGCCAGGCACGGTTGGCCGCCTTGGCCTCCTCCGACATGTCGTTGCGCAGGAACGGCTCCACCGCCGACTTGTACTCGCCGACCCGGAACACGTTCACCTGCACGCCCAGCTTGTCGAGCGCGTCCTTGAAGTAGTTGGTGTAGACGCCGTAGCCCTCCAGCAGCAGGGCGCCCATCGGATCCAGCGACACCTCGTCGGCCTGCGCGGCCAGGTAATACTGGTTCTGGTCGAACGATTCGCCGTACACGTAGATCGGCTTGCCGGCGGCGCGGAACTTCTGCATCGCCACCGCCACTTCCTGCAGCTGCGGCAGGCCCGCGCCCTCCAGGTCGTCGAGCTTGAGCACGGCCAGCGGGATGCGCGGATCGGAAGCGGCGGCGTCGAGGGCGTCGATGAGGTCGCGCACCAGGGTCTGCGACGGGTGGGTTTCGCCGAGCGTGCGCAGCAGGCTGCGGCTGGTCTCGTCGACCTGCTCGCTCAGGTTGCCGGTGGGAATCAGCGTGAGGGCGACGTTGTTGTCGACGCTGACCGGCGGCCCGCCCTGGATGGCAAACCACAGCATGGCCAGGAAAAACAGCGTGCCGAGCACGACGATGGCGCGATAAATGCCGACGAAGATGCGCCAGATCCAGATGAACAGGCGTGCCACGGGCGACTTGTATTCACTCATCGAAACGGATTCTTCGGGAACGGATGGAGCAGCGGCGGGAAGACTGCATGCAAAGAATATCGCACCACCGGGCCTTGGCGCCCGCACGCACGTGGAACTGATTGAAAAATAGCCTCTTTTTCCAGTACGCGGAATGCACGCCCGGGTCGCTGGAGGAAGCCGGCCACGCCCTCTCTACATTTATAATTTCTATCTTAAGCATAAGAACGTTTGTCTGGATTTATCGATCCGCACTTCCTAGAATGCCCACCTGTCGCATCCGATGCCGCTTTCGACGGCACCCCAAACCGGCTCAAACCCGCAATCCAAGGAGATTCACCATGAGCGTACTCGTCGGCCGTTCCGCCCCCGACTTCACCGCCCCGGCCGTGCTGGGCGACGGCAGCATCACCGACAACTTCAGGCTGTCGGACTTCCGCGGCAGCAAGTACGTGGCGCTGTTCTTCTGGCCGCTGGACTTCACCTTCGTCTGCCCCTCGGAAATCATCGCCCACAACAACCGCATCAAGCAGTTCGACGAGCGCGGCGTGCAGCTGGTCGGCGTGTCGATCGACTCGCAGTTCACCCACTTCGCCTGGCGCAATACGCCGGTCAAGCAGGGCGGCATCGGTGCGGTCGGCTTCCCGCTGGTGGCCGACGTCAAGCACGAGATCGCGCATGCCTACGGCATCGAGCATCCGCAGGCCGGCGTGGCGCTGCGCGCCTCGTTCCTGATCGACAAGAACGGCGTTGTGCAGCACCAGGTGGTCAACAACCTGCCGCTGGGCCGCGAGGTCGACGAGCTGCTGCGCGTGATCGACGCCCTGCAGTTCACCGAGCAGCACGGCGAGGTCTGCCCGGCCGGCTGGCACAAGGGCGACGCCGGCATGAAGCCGACCGCCGCCGGCGTGGCCGACTACCTGTCGCAGCACGCCGAAGCGCTGTAAGGTGCGCCCCGCCCCCGCGCAGCCGGCATGACGACTGGCCGGTTGCGCGGGGACGGCGGCTCCGGCCGCAAGCCGGCGCGCCGGGAAAAATTTTCCGCGCCGAAATTGAATAAGATCGCAACTTCGAACGTTTGCCTAAAGCCATGAGCACACACCACTCCCTGATCATTCTCGGTTCCGGCCCCGCCGGCTACACCGCCGCGGTCTACGCCGCCCGCGCCAACCTGAAACCGGTGCTGATCACCGGCCTCGAGCAGGGCGGCCAGCTGATGACCACCACCGAGGTGGACAACTGGCCCGGCGACGTCGAAGGCCTGATGGGCCCGGACCTGATGGAGCGCATGCGCAAGCACGCCGAGCGCTTCGACGCGCAGATGGTGTTCGACCACATCCAGTCGGTGGACCTCAAGCACCGCCCGCTGCGGCTGACCGGCGACCAGGGCGAATACACCTGCGACGCCCTGATCATCGCCACCGGCGCCAGCGCCAAGTACCTGGGCCTGGATTCCGAGCAGAAGTTCCGCGGCCGCGGCGTTTCCGCCTGCGCGACCTGCGACGGCTTCTTCTACAAGGGCCAGGACGTCGCCGTGATCGGCGGCGGCAACACCGCGGTGGAGGAAGCCCTGTACCTGTCCAACATCGCCAGCAAGGTCACCCTGGTGCACCGGCGCGACAAGCTGCGCGGCGAGAAGATCCTGCACGAGAAGCTGTTCCGCCGCGCCGCCGAAGGCAAGGTGGAGATCGTCTGGAACGCGGCGATCGACGAGGTGCTGGGCGACGACTCCGGCGTCACCGGCCTGCGCATCGCCGACATCGCCGGCGGCAAGCGGCGCGAGCTGGCCGTGAAAGGCGTGTTCGTCGCCATCGGCCACTCGCCCAACACCGCGATCTTCGAAGGCCAGCTGGCGATGCGCAACGGCTACATCTCGGTGAAGAGCGGCACCGACGGCGGCGCCACCGCCACCAGCGTACCGGGCGTGTTCGCGGCGGGCGACGTGATGGACTACGTCTACCGCCAGGCGATCACCTCCGCCGGCACCGGCTGCCAGGCGGCGCTGGACGCCGAGAAGTACCTGGACTCGCTGCACGGCGCCGGCTGATCGCGCTGCTGCGGCCGCCATGCCAGCGGGCGCCGCGCGGGGTTTGCGCTCGGCGCCCGCCGCGGGCAAGCTGATGCACCGCGGGCGCCGGCACGGCGCCCGCGGCAATTCAAGCCCAAGCCAAGGACAAGCGCGGATGAAAATGAAGCTGTACTGCAGCGCCACGTCGCCGTGGGCGCGCAAGGTGCGCGTGGCGGTGCACGAACTGGGCCTGGGCGACCTGGTCGAGGAAGTCCCGACCGATCCCTACAACGCCACGCCGGAGTTCCTGACGCTCAACCCGCTGTCGAAAGTGCCGGCGCTGGTGACCGAGAAGGGCGAGGCGCTGCCCGACAGCACGCTGATCCTGGAATACCTGATGACGCGCGGCCGCGGCCTGGCCGCGCTGCCGCGCGGCGCGCAGCGCTGGCAGCTGCTGCGGCAGCTGCAGCTCAGCGACGGCATCATCGGCGCGGCGGTGACCTGCCGGATGGAAAGCCTGCGCCCGGCGGAGTTTCTCTACCCGCCCTGGATGGAGCGGCAGCAGCGCGCCATCGTCCGCGCGCTCGACGCGCTGGAAGCCGAGGCACGTACCCTGGTGCTCGACGGTCCGATCCGCACCGCCGAAATCAGCGCCGGGGTGGCGCTCGGCTATCTCGACTTCCGCATGCCGCAGCTGCAATGGCGCAGCGGCCGCGATCGCCTGGCGAGCTGGTATTTCACCTTCGCGCAGCGCCCGTCGATGCTCGCCACGCAGCCGCCGGCGGCGTGAGCCCCGGCAAAACATCAAAGAACCCGAGGAGGCCGCCATGTTCGAGTTCCATACCGAGCACCTGTTTTCCTATTCCGCCACGCTCAAGCCGCCGGAAGTGCTGGGCGAGGTGCCCGAAGGCATCCGCGTGAACTTCTGGGTCACCGGCGGGCAGGCGCAGGGCCCGAAGCTGCGCGGCAAGCTGCTGCCGGTGGGCGCCGACTGGATGACGCTGCGCCGCGACGGCATGGCCGTGCTGGACGTGCGCGCCTCGGTGCTGACCGACGACGGCGCGCTGATCGACGTTTCTTATGCCGGCCTCGGCGACCTCGGTGCCGACGGCTACGCGCGCTTCCAGCGCGGCGACCTGCCCGCCGAGCTGAACCTGCGCACCCAGCCGCGCTTCCGCTGCGGCGACCCGCGCTATGCCTGGCTGCATCGCCTGACCTGCTTCGGCGTCGGCAAGGTGGTGTTCGCGGAGAACACCGTCCGCTACGACGTCTACGCCATCCGCTGATCGCTGAATCCTGAACCCGCCGCGGCCGCATCCGGCCGCGGCGGGAACCGGGTTAGTAACTTGCATAATGATAGTTATTGGCGTACGGTGCCGCCATGCAGCACAAGAGCTTCGGTTCCATGCAGTGCCCCATCGCCCGCAGCCTCGAGCGTGTCGGCGAGTGGTGGAGCATCCTGATCCTGCGCGACGCCCTGCAGGGCCTGTCCCGCTTCGACCAATTTCAGAAGAACCTGGGCATCGCGCCCAACATGCTGACCCGGCGCCTGAAGGCGTTGGTGCAGGCCGGCCTGCTGGAGCGCCGGCGCTACCAGGCGCGGCCGCCGCGCTACGAGTACGTCCCCACCGCCAGCGGTCGCGATTTCCGTCCGGTGCTGACGCTGCTGCTGGCCTGGGGCAACCGCCATTTCGCCCCCGAAGGCGCCAGCGTGGTGGTGGTGAACGCCGCCACCGGGGAGCCGGCCGAGCCGGCGCTGTACGACCGCATCAGCGGACTGCCGCTGGACGATGCCGGCTTCATGCTGGCGCCGGGTCCCGCCGCCAATGCGGCGGCGCGGCGGCGGCTGGCCGGCGTCGCGGCCCTTCGCGCCGCGCGCAATGCGGAGCCCCGCGCATGAGCGAGCTGCGGATTTTCTCGTATCTGCCCAACCCGCGCCTGTGGAAGGCGACCATCGCCGCGCGCCTGTGCGGCGTGGCGCTCGAAGTCCGCGGCGCAGCGCCGGATGCGCTGCGCGACTGGTTGTGGGACTTCGATGCGCGTCCCCTGCCCGCCGGCGAGCAGGCGGCACAAAGCGCCGCCCTGCGCCTCGGCCGGGTCGGCTTCAGGGGCGGCCGCCTGTACAAGACCGACGCGTTCCTGGCGGCGCAGCCGTTCGGCACGGTGCCGGCCGCGTTCAGCCCGGACGGCGGCACCGGCATCTTCGAGTCGAACAGCATCATGCGCGCGGTGGCGCGCCTGGACCGCAGCGGCAGCGCCCTGTACGGACGCGACGCCTACGAGGCTTCGCGCATCGACAGCTTCCTCGACGTAAGCCTGGTGTTCGCGCGCGACGCGCAGCACTACCTGCTCGCGCTGCGCGAAGCGGCGGTGACGCGCGATCTGCACGCGCGCGCGGCAGAAGCTTTCGCCACCTACCTCGGCGGCATCGAGCAGGCGTTGCGGCCACACCGCGAATTCCTGGTCGGCGCAGCCCTGAGCCTGGCCGACATCTGCTTTTTTGCCGAATACAGCCTGTTTTCCAACGAGCGCCTGCAACGCGCCGCACTTGCAGCCATCGGCTTGCAGCCAATCAGCCGCCCCGAACAGACCCAGGAGTTTCCACTCGCCATGAATCACTACAGCAAGCTGTCGCGGCACCCGGCGTTCGCCGCCGACGCCGCCGCCTATCTCGACAAGCTGGTCGCCGGAGACCGCGCATGAGCACGAAGACCGCGGTGGTGGTCGGCGTCGGCGCCGAACTGGGCGTCGGCGCCGCGGTGAGCCGGCGCTTCGCCGCCGAGGGCTACCACGTGCTGGTGGCCGGCAAGACCGCCGCCAAGATCGAGCAGGTCGTGCGCACCATCCAGGCCGCCGGCGGCAGCGCCGAAGCAGTGGTCACCGACACCACGCGCGAAGCCGAGGTGGTGCGCCTGTTCGACCGCGCGATGAGCCCGGGCGCCGGCCGCGAGCCGGCGGACCTGGTGGTCTACAACGCCGGCAACAACCGCAGGCTCGATTTCCGCGAGCTGTCGGCCGAGTTGTTCGAGGACTTCTGGCGCGTCGGCTGCTTCGGCGGCTTCCTGGTCGGCCGCGAAGCCGCGCGCCGTCTGGTGCCGCAGGGCCGCGGCACGGTGATCTTCACCGGCGCCTCCGGCAGCCTGCGCGGCAAGCCCGGCTTCGCCCACTTCGCCGCCGCCAAGGCCGGGCTGCGCATGATCTCGCAGAGCATGGCGCGCGAGTACGGCCCGCTGGGCATCCATGTCGCCCACGTGGTGATCGACGGCGGCATCGACGGCGAACGCCTGCGCACCTTCGTGCCGGACATGGTCGCCAAGCTCGGCCCGGACGGGCTGCTTGGCGTCGACGCCATCGCCGAGGCCTACTGGTTCATCCACCGCCAGCAGCGCTCGGCCTGGACCCAGGAGCTGGACCTGCG
>JADHNH010000058.1 GCA_016779605.1 Nevskia sp.
CGCCCCGCCTTCATCATGGCGGAGTCCGGGGAGACCGTGACCTACGCACAGCTCGAGCGGCGCTCGAACCAGGGCGCGCAGCTGTTCCGCTCGCTGGGGCTGCGGCGCGGCGACGGCATCGCCATCCTGATGGAGAACAGCCCGCGCTATTTCGAGGTGGTGTGGGCCGCCGAGCGCGCCGGGCTGTACTTCACCTGCATTTCCACCAAGCTCACCGCCGGCGAGGTGGAGTACATCGTCAACGACTCCGGCGCCCGCGTGCTGGTCGCCGGCCACAGCCTGGCCGACATTGCCCAGGCGGTGGCGCCCAGGCTGCCGGGCGTGGCGATGTACATGACCGGCGGCACGGTGCCGCCGTTCGAAAGCTTCGAGGCGGCGCGCGATGCGATGCCGGCCGAGCCGGTCGCCGACCAGTCGCACGGTTACCGCATGCTGTACTCGTCCGGCACCACCGGCCGGCCCAAGGGCGTGCGCAACGACCTGCCGGAATGGCCGTTCGGCACCTCGCTGGATTTCGTGGCGACCCTGGGCAAGGCCAGGTTCGGCATGGGGCCCGACACCGTCTACCTGTCGCCGGCGCCGCTGTACCACGCCGCGCCTTTGGGCTGGAGCCAGGCGGTGCACCAGCTCGGCGGCACCGTGGTCATCATGGAGCGCTTCGACGCCGAAGGCTGCCTGGCCAACATCGAGAAGTTCCGCTGCACCCACGCGCAGATGGTGCCCACGCATTTCGTGCGCATCCTCAAGCTGCCGGAAGCGGTGCGCCGCAAGTACGACCTGTCGTCGCTGCGCAACCTGTTCCACGCCGCCGCGCCCTGCCCGGTGCCGGTGAAGGAGCAGATGATCGAATGGCTCGGCCCGATCATTTACGAGTACTACGGCGGCACCGAGGGCAACGGCCTGACCGTGATCGACCCGCACGAGTGGTTGGCGCACAAGGGCTCGGTCGGCCGCGCCGCGGTGGCCGAGCTGCGCATCTGCGACGAGAACGGCGAGCCGCTGCCGCCGCGCAAGGAAGGCCTGGTGTATTTCTTCGGCGGCCGCCAGTTCAAGTACCACAACGACCCGGTGAAGACCGCCGAGGCCTACAACAAGCGCGGCTGGTCCACGCTCGGCGACATCGGCTGGCTGGACGAAGAGGGCTACCTCTACCTGACCGACCGCAAGAGCTTCATGATCATTTCCGGCGGCGTCAACATCTACCCGCAGGAGCTGGAGAACCTGCTGGTGACCCATCCCAAGGTGATGGACGTGGCGGTGGTCGGCGCGCCCGACGAGGAGATGGGCGAAAAGGTGGTGGCGGTGGTGCAGCCGATCGACTGGAACGACGCCGGCGAGGCGCTGGCCGCCGAGCTGCACGCCTTCGCCCGCGCCAACCTGAGCCACGTCAAGGCGCCGCGCCAGATCGACTTCATGCGCGAGCTGCCGCGCCATGCCACCGGCAAGCTCTACAAGCGGCTGATCCGCGACGCCTACTGGGGCAAGAAGGATTCGAAGATCGTGTGACGCCGCTCAGGCCGGCGTGCCGGTGCCGGCGCCGCGCTGGTTGAGCCGGTAGACCAGCCGCGAGCGGGTGATGCCGAGCAGGCGCGCCGCGGCCGACAGATTGCCCCGGGAGCGGGCGATGGCGTTCTGCAGCAGCGTGCTCTCCAGCTCGGCGCCGATCTCGTCCAGCGACACGCCCTCGCCCGGCGCCTCGCCGCCCAGCAGCTTCTCGATGCGGCCGGCGATGCGGCGCAGACGCTCGGCGCCCGCGGCCTCCGGCCCGGCGTCGAGCCGCCCGCCGGCGGCGACGTTGCCGTCGAGGTTGAGGCCGAAGGTGGGGCTGTCCCAGTGCTCGCCGCTGGTGAACAGCTGGCCGACGTCGATGGCGCCGCCGCGCCGCGCCAGGATCACGCCGCGCTCGATCATGTTCTCCAGCTCGCGGATGTTGCCGGGCAGCTCGTAGCTGAGCAGGGCGTCGATGGCGCGCGCGGTGAAGCCGGTGACCTCGCGCTTGTGGCGCAGCGAGAACTTGCGCAGGAAATGGTTCATCAGCACCGGGATGTCCTCGCGCCGCTCGCGCAGCGGCGGCACCCGCACCGGGAACACGTTGAGGCGGAAATACAGGTCTTCGCGGAAGCGCCCGGCGCGCACCTCGGACTTCAGGTCCAGGTTGGTGGCGGCGACCACGCGCACGTCGACCCGGCGCGTGCGGCGGTCGCCGACGCGCTCGATCTCGCCTTCCTGCAGGGCGCGCAGCAGCTTGCCCTGCGAGGTCAGGCTCAGGGTGCCGACCTCGTCGAGGAACAGGGTGCCGCCGTCGGCGCGTTCGAAGCGGCCTTCGCGCGAGGCGCTGGCGCCGGTGTAGGCACCCTTCTCCACGCCGAACAGCTCGGCCTCGACCAGCGTCTCGGGGATCGCCGCGCAGTTGACCGCGACGAACGGCCGCGCGGCGCGCGGGCTGATGCGGTGCAGGGTGCGCGCGAAGACCTCCTTGCCGACGCCGCTTTCGCCCAGGAACAGGACGGTCGCGTCGGTGTCGGCCACGCAGCGCAGCATGTGGCACACCGCGTTGAATCCGGACGACACGCCGACGATGTCGCCGTCGCCGAACATCGCCGCGGCGTCGGTGTTGGCAACCTCCCCGGCCGGCTGCCGGGTGGTGGCGGATAGGCCGCGGCTGAACGGCTCGGCCTGCAGGTAGCGCATGTCCTGCTCGGCGTCCTCCCACTCCTCCACCGGCAGGCCGAGGATGCGGCACTGCACATGGCCGCAGGCGCGGCACTCCACTTCGCGGAACAGCACCGGCCGGCCGAGGAACACGCTGGTGTAGCCCGAGGCGTAGCCGATCTGCATCCAGCAGGCGGCGTCGGCGCCGATGCCGTAGATGCGCACGTGCTCCTCCACCTCGGAGGAGCCGCGCCAAATGAACTCGCCGCGGTACTTGCCGCGCTCGATGTCCATCTCCAGCGACACCGGCTCGACCTGCACGATGCCCTCCAGCGCGTGCAGCTGCGGCCCGACCACGAACATGTCGTGCAGCGAGGCGTGCGGCCGCAGCTTGCGCGCCAGCTCGGCGTCGTGCGCGCCGGAGTTGTAGCCCATGCGCGTGAGCAGGCCGCGCGCGCGCTCCATGCCCAGGCCCTCGATCAGTTCGCGCCGCAGCACGCCCATGGCCGAGCTGTGGATCAGCAGCATGCGCTGGTCGTCGAGCCAGATGCGGCCGTCGCCGGGCGCGAAGTGCAGGCGCGCCATCAGGTCCGCCATGTCCGGCAGGCGGCGCGGGTCCACGGTGGCGGTGCTCGGGCTCCAGGCCGTTTTTGCCGCGCTCTGCGCGGATGCCTCGACCGCCATGGCAGGGTTCTCCTCGTCGCCGGGCATTGTGATGCCGATTGAATGATTTCGATCAATTCGCCCGCGGGCGCCGCGCAGATTTATCTGTTTTTATTCAAATGCACAAGCTGGAGGCGATCCCTGAGCACGTCTGCCCGGCCTCTGCAAACCGCAATATCTTCCATCGGCTCAGCGGCTTGGAGAGATGCTGCGGCGCAGCATGCGCCTGGCTGGCACAGGCGGTGCACTATGACGGGCGGCCGCAGCGGAACCGGCGCCGCCGGCGCCAGGTTTTCGGACGCGGCCAGACCAACGATGGAGGAGAGCGTGGCGTTCCACCAGCTGCCGCAGCGCAAGCGGGAATTCGACGTGGCCAGGCGCTACGTGCGCTTCCGCGAGCTGGGCGCGGACGGCTACGTGCGCTTCGACTTCGCCATCGGCGATCCGGAGCTGGCGGTGGAGCTGACGCTCGCCCTGGCCGACTACCGCAGCTTCTGCCGCGATTGCGAGGTCGTCTACCTGACCCGCGACCAGGCCGAGGCGGTGGACTTCGAACGATCCAAGTGGCGCTACGGCGCGCCCGGACTGCAGGACTAACCGCGGGGACCAGCATGCAGATCGACATCAAGACGACATCCGTCACCCAGCTGCGGCAGACGTTTTCGCACGTGGCGCGGCGGCTCGGCGGCGACAAGCCGGCCTCGCGCTACCAGGAAGCCACCTTCGACCTGCAGCCGGCGGCGAACTTCCACTACCGCCCGCTGTGGCAGCCGGAGCTGGAGCTGTACGACATGCGCCGCACGCGCATCGTCATGCGCGACTGGTACGCGCTGCGCGACCCGCGCCAGTACTACTACGGCACCTACACCATCGCCCGCGCGCGCCAGCAGGAGGCGATGGAGAAGAACATCGACTTCGTCGAGAAACGCGGCCTGCTACGCGACCTGCCGCAGGCGGCGCGCGACGCGCTGCTGTTCGCGCTGGTGCCGCTGCGCCACGCCGAGTGGGGCGCCAACGCCAACAACTGCTACATCACTGCCTACGGCTGGGGCACCGCGGTCACCCAGGCCGCCATGTTCCAGGCGATGGACCGCCTCGGCATCGCCCAATACATCAGCCGCATCGGCCTGCTGCTCGACGGCAACACCGGCGAGGCGCTGACGCAGGCCAAGGCGCTGTGGATGGAGCACCCCGCCTGGCAGGGCCTGCGCCGGCTGGTCGAGCGCCTGATGGTCACGTCCGACTGGTTCGAGCTGCTGGTGGCGCAGAACCTGGTGCTCGACAGCCTGCTGCACCCGCTGGCGTTCCAGCAGTTCGAACGGCGCTTCAGCGCGGCGCACGGCCCGGCGCTGAGCCTGCTCGTCGAGTTCATTACCAGCTGGTACGAGGAATCCGCGCGCTGGGTCGACGCCACCGTCAAGACCGCCGCCGCCGAGTCGGCGGACAACGCCGCGCTGCTGCGCGGCTGGATCGCGCAGTGGCGCAGCGCCGCCGCCGAGGCGCTGGCGCCCTACGCCGCGGCGAGCCTCGACGCCGACGCCGGCGCCGCGCTGGCGGCAGTGGCTGCGGCGTTCGACGCGCGCATCGCCAAGCTTGGCCTGAACGCCGAGGAGAAAGCGGCATGAGCGACGCCGTCTTCATCGCCTTCCAGGCCAACGACGAGACCCGTTCGATCGTCGAGGCGATTGGCGCCGACAACCCGCAGGCCAGCATCGTGCACTACCCGGCGATGGTGAAGATCGACGCCCCCGGCCGGCTGGTGGTGCGCCGCGAATCGATCGAGAACCTGATCGGCCGCGCTTTCGACCTGCGCGAGCTGCAGGTCAACCTGATCTCGCTGTCCGGCAACATCGACGAGTCCGACGACGAGTTCGTCCTGCACTGGAACCAGAGCTGACACCGACGCCATGAACATGCCCGCCGCCCCCGCCAAGCCGCCGCGCAAGCTCGGCATCAAGGAAAACTACGCGCTGCTGACCCGTGGCCTGGGCTGGGAAACCAGCTACGAGCCGATGGACAAGGTGTTTCCGCAGGACCGCTTCGAGGGCATCAAGATCCACGACTGGGACAAGTGGGAGGATCCGTTCCGCCTGACCATGGACGCCTACTGGAAGTACCAGGGCGAGAAGGAGCGCAAGCTCTACGCGATCATCGACGCCTTCCAGCAGAACAACGGCCAGTTCAACGTCAGCGACGCGCGCTACGTCAACACGCTCAAGCTGTTCCTGACCGGCGTCAGCCCGCTGGAGTACGCCGCGCACCGCGGCTTCGCCATGGCCGGGCGCAACTTCCGCGGCACCAGCGCGCGCATCGCCTGCCAGATGCAGTCCATCGACGAGCTGCGCCACGCGCAGACCCAGGCCCACACCATCAGCCACTACAACAAGTTCTTCAACGGCCTGCACGACTACCCGCACATGCACGACCGCGTGTGGTACCTGAGCGTGCCCAAGTCCTACTTCGAGGACGCGATGACGGCGGGGCCGTTCGAGTTCGTCACCGCCATCTCGTTCTCGTTCGAGTACGTGCTGACCAACCTGCTGTTCATGCCGTTCATGTCCGGCGCGGCCTTCAACGGCGACATGGCCACGGTCACCTTCGGCTTCTCGGCGCAGTCCGACGAGTCGCGCCACATGACCCTGGGCCTGGAAGTGGTGAAGTTCATCCTGGAGCAGGACCCGGACAACATTCCCATCGTGCAGCGCTGGCTGGACAAGTGGTTCTGGCGCGGCTACCGGCTGCTGACCCTGGTGGCGATGATGATGGACTACATGCTGCCCAAGCGCGTGATGAGCTGGGCCGAGGCCTGGGAGATGTACTTCGAGAAGAACGGCGGCGCGCTGTTCCACGACCTGTCGCGCTACGGCATCCGCATGCCGAAGTACCACGAGGTGGCGTCGAAGGAAAAGGACCGCCTCTCGCACGAGGCCTGGGGCACCTTCTACAACTACACCCAGGCCGCCGCCTTCCACACCTGGATCCCCGCCGACAGCGAGATGCAGTGGCTGTCGCAGAAGTACCCGAAGACCTTCGACCGGCTGTACCGGCCGCGCCTGGAGTTCTGGCGCGAGCAGCAGGCGCAGGGCAAGCGCTTCTACAACAACACCCTGCCGATGCTGTGCCAGACCTGCCAGGTGCCGATGTTCTTCACCGAGCCGGACGATCCCACCAAGATCTGCTACCGCGAGTCCGACTACCGCGACAATAAGTTCCACTTCTGCTCGGACGGCTGCAAGGACATCTTCGACCACGAGCCGGAAAAGTACGTGCAGGCCTGGCTGCCGGTGCACCAGATCTACCAGGGCAACTGCTTCCTGCCGGATGCCAACCCCGCCGCGCCGGACTTCGACCCGCTGGCCGAGGTGCTGCGCTACTACCACATGCAGGTCGGCCACGACGGCCACGAATACCTGGACTCGCCGGATCGCCGGAACTGGGAACAGTGGACCGGCAAGCCCGGCGTGGCCGCCTGAGCGGGCACAGGAGGAACCCATGAGCGTCGTCGCACTCAAGCCCGGCTACACCGGCGAGATCAAGGACCGGGTGGAGAACTTCCACGGCAAGCAGCTGCTGTACATCGGCTGGGAGGACCACCTGATGTACTGCGCGCCGCTGTGCATCCCGGTGCCGGCGGACCTGCCGTTCGGCGCGCTGACCGCGCAGATCATTCCTGCGCTGTACCCGGCGCACCCGGACACGGCGAAGATCGACTGGTCGCGCGTGGAGTGGTTCCGCTCGGGCCGGCCGTTCACGCCGGATCCGGCGCGCAGCCTTGCCGACAACGGCCTGGGCCACAAGGCGGCGCTGCGCTTCCGCACGCCGGGGCTGAACGGCATCGAAGGATCCTGCAGCTAGCATGACTTACTCGATCACCATCGAGCCGCTGGGCCAGACGGTCGAGGCGACCGAGGGCCAGACCATTCTCGACGCCTGCCTGCGCGCCGGCGTGTGGCTGCCGCACGCCTGCGGCCACGGCCTGTGCGCGACCTGCAAGGTGCAGGTGGTGGATGGCGAGGTGGAGCTGGGCGCCGCCTCGCCGTTCGCCCTGATGGACTTCGAGCGCGAGGAGCGCAAGGCCCTGGCCTGCTGCGCCGTCGCCCAGTCCGACCTGGTCATCGAGGCCGCGGTGGACGAGGACCCGGACGCGCGCCACCACCCGGTGCGCGACTTCGCCGGCCGGGTGTCCCGGATCGTGGACCTGTCGCCCACCATCAAGGGCATCCATGTCGAGCTCGACGGCGAGGGCATCGCCTTCCAGGCCGGGCAATACGTGCAGGTGCGCATCCCCGGCGAGGACGCGCCGCGCGCCTTCTCGCTGGCCAATCCGCCGGGCCAGGGCACGCATGTCGAGCTCAACGTCCGCCGCGTGCCCGGCGGCAAGGGCACCGGCTACCTGCACGAGCGGCTGGCGGTGGGCGATCCGCTGGCGCTGTCGGGCCCGTTCGGCCGCTTCTTCGTGCGCACCTCGGACCCGCAGCCGCTGCTGTTCCTGGCCGGCGGCTCGGGGCTGTCGAGCCCGCGCTCGATGATCCTGGACTTGCTCGCGCAGGGCGAGACGCGGCAGATCACCTTGGTCTACGGCGCGCGCAACCGCGCCGAGCTGTATTACCACGCCGAGCTGCAGGCGCTGGCCGCCGCGCACGCCAATTTCCACTACCTGCCGGCGCTGTCCGAACCGACCGCCGCCTGCGCCTGGGATGGTTTCACCGGCTTCGTCCACGAAGCCGCCGCCGCGCACTTCGGCGGCGACTTCCGCGGCCACCGCGCCTACCTGTGCGGGCCGCCGCCGATGATCGAGGCCTGCATCCGCAGCCTGATGCAGGGCCGGCTGTTCGAGCGCGACATCTTCACCGAGAAATTCCTCACTTCCGCCGACGGCGCCGGTGCGCTGGCGCGCAGCCCGCTGTTCCGATCGATTTGACCAATGCCCGAGGCGAGCTTCCAGATCCTGATCGACAACACCGGCGAGCGCTTCGGCTGCGCCGCCGGCCTGGACGTGCTGCGCGGCATGGAGTGCCTGGGCCGCCGCGGCATCCCGGTGGGCTGCCGCGGCGGCGGCTGCGGCGTGTGCAAGGTGCGCGTGCTCGACGGCGACTACCGCACCGCCAAGATGAGCCGCGCCTGCGTCAGCGAGCAGGAACAGGCGCAGGGCTATGCGCTGGCCTGCCGCCTGTACGCCGACGGCGACCTGCGGCTGCAGGTGGTGGGCAAGATGGCGCGGGCGCTCGGCGCGCCGCGCCCCGGTTTCGATTTCGCCGGTGCGCTCGCCGCGGCAAGCGGCCGCGCGGAACCGGAGCGCCGGTGAGCGCCGGCCGGGCAGCCTGCGCCATGGCGGCCGAAGGCTGCCGCAGGCCCGCCTCAGGCCGGCCTGCGCCTGACGATCTTCAGCTTGGGCTTCTGGAACACGTCCGGCGGCAGGTCGCGCACCGTGTCCAGGGTCAGGCTGATGTGCCGCGTGATCAGGGCGGCGGCTTTCTTCGCATCGCGCGCCAGCGTGGCGTCCAGGATGGCGGCGTGCTCGGCGTGCACGTCGCGCGGAATCGTGTGCAATACCAGCGAGACGCGGCGGTAGCGCTCGGACTGGCGGTTGAGGATGCGCAGGAAATGGCGGATCCACTGCGACGGGCACGCCGCCAGCAGCGCCTCGTGGAACGCGGCGTTACGGTCCTCCCAGTCGTCCGCCGCCGCGCGCTGCACCTTCCTGCCGAGCTTTTCCTCGGCCAGGCTCAGCGTGTGGTAGGCCGCTACCACCTGGCCTTCCCAGGCGTCGTCGCCGTGCGCGATCGACTGCCGCAGCGCCTCGGTCTCGAGCAGGATGCGGGTGCGGGTGATGTCCTCGAAGTCGCTCAGCGACAGCGCGGCGACGCGGAAGCCGCGCTGGCCCTGCGCCACCACCAGCGAGTCGGCGACCAGCCGCGCCAGCGCCTCGCGCAAGGTGCCGGCGCCGACCTGGTAATGGTCCTTGAGGTGCTCGACCCGCAGCTTCTCGCCGGGTGCGTGCACGCCGGCGATGATGTCGCGGCGCAGCTCGTGGTAAGCGGCCTCGATCAGCGTGGTGGGCGCGCCGCCGGCGTCGCCGGCCTCGAGGCTGAGCGGGCCTGCTGGGGTCATCTGGGCGAACCTCCTCGGGACATTCGCGTCGGGACATTGGCGCCGTGCCGGCGCCCGGTGCGGCGATCATACCAGGAAAACGGCATTAACCGATATTCCACAAAATCTCGATAAAATGAATTGACATCGAGATAACGCGGCAATATAGTCCGGCCGAAAGAAGCGGCGGCATCGGCCGACAGGACGCGGCCCGGCGATGGCGACGGGCACGAACGGCACCGCAGCCTGACGGCGCGGCGGGTTTGGCGGATGCACCGACGAGGAGGAGACGATGGCGCTTACAGGCGTGTTACGGCCGGGACATGTGGCCCTGCGGGTACTGGACATGAAGGCGGCGGTGCGGCATTACACCGAGGTGCTGGGGCTGCTCGAAGTCGCGCGCGACGCGGCCGGGCGCGTGTTCCTCAAGGCCTGGGACGAGCACGACCACCACAGCGTGGTGCTGCGCGAGACCGACCGCGCCGGCATGGACTACATGGGCTGGCGCGTGGACTCGCCGGCCACGCTCGAGCGGCTGGCCGGCGAGGTGCAGGCTTCCGGCCTCGCCACCGACTGCCGCTGGATCGCCGCCGGCGAGCATCCCGGCACCGGCCGGCGCTTCCGCTTCACCGTTGCCACCGGCCACGTGATGGAGCTGTACGCCGAGAAGGACAAGGTCGGCAACGGCATGCCCACCACCAACCCGGAGATCTCGCCGGACGGCCTGCGCGGCATGGCGCCGACCCGCTTCGACCATTGCCTGCTCTACGGCGACGACCTCGACGGCGCGATGAAGCTGTTCGTCGAGGTGCTGGGCTTCACCCTGACCGAGAAGGTCATCGCCGGGCCGGACCAGACCATCATCGCCGCCTTCCTGACCTGCTCCAACAAGCCGCACGACGTGGCCTTCATCCGCCACGCCGAGAAGGGCAAGTTCCACCACGCTTCCTTCATCCTCGACAACTGGGGCGAGGTGCTGAAGGCCGCCGACATCATCTCCAAGAACCGGGTGTCGCTGGACATCGGCCCCACCCGCCACGGCATCACGCGCGGCGAGACGATCT
This sequence comes from Nevskia sp., assembly GCA_016779605.1. Lineage (GTDB taxonomy): Bacteria > Pseudomonadota > Gammaproteobacteria > Nevskiales > Nevskiaceae > Nevskia. The sequence continues at coordinate 10,470 of JADHNH010000058.1, forward strand.
ATTTCTTCGACCCCAGCGGCAACCGTAACGAGGTGTTCTCCGGCGGCTACATCTCCTACCCGGACCGCCCCGCCCTGACCTGGACCGAGGAGGATATCGGCCGGGCCATCTTCTACCACGACCGCAGGCTCAACGAAGCCTTCCTGTCGGTGGTGACCTGATCCCTATTTGCGCGCGCATCCGACCATGGCAGACGGCAAGGACTTCCTGCATTTCATCGACGGCCGCTTCGTCGCTTCCGCCGGCGGCGGCCGCTTCGAGAACCGCAGCCCGGTCGACGGCTCGCTGATCGGCCATGTCGCCGAGGGCGGCGGCGCCGAGGTGGACGCCGCGGTCGCCGCCGCGCGCGCCGCGCTGCGCGGCCCCTGGGGCGGCATGCCGGTGGCGCGGCGGGTGGAGCTGCTCTACGCGGTGGCCGACGAGATCAACCGCCGCTTCGACGATTTCCTGGCGGCGGAAGTGGCCGACACCGGCAAGCCGGTGAGCCTGGCCTCGCACATCGACATCCCGCGCGGGGCGGCCAACTTCAAGATCTTCGCCGACGTCATCAAGAACGTGCCGGCCGAAACCTTCGAGATGGCCACGCCCGACGGCGGCCAGGCCCTGAACTACTCGATCCGCGTGCCGCGTGGCGTGGTGGCGGTGGTCTGCCCGTGGAACCTGCCGCTGCTGCTGATGACCTGGAAGGTCGGGCCGGCGCTGGCCTGCGGCAACGCCGTGGTGGTCAAGCCATCCGAGGAAACCCCCGGCACCGCCACCCTGCTCGGCGAAGTGATGAACAAGGTCGGCATCCCCAAGGGCGTGTACAACGTGGTGCACGGCTTCGGCCCCGGCGCGGCCGGCGAGTTCCTCACCGCGCACCCGGGCGTCAACGCCATCACCTTCACCGGCGAGACGCGCACCGGTACGGCGATCATGAAGGCCGCCGCCGGCGGAGTGCGGCCGGTGTCGTTCGAGCTGGGCGGCAAGAACGCCGGCATCGTCTTCGCCGACGCCGACTTCGAGGCGGCGGTGGACGGCATCAGCCGCGCCGCCTTCGCCAACTGCGGCCAGGTCTGCCTGGGTACCGAGCGGGTCTACGTGGAGCGGCCGATCTTCGAGAAGTTCGTCGGCGCGTTGAAGGCGCGCGCCGAGGGGATGCGGCCCGGCCTGCCGCAGGACCAGGCCACCGGCATCGGTCCGCTGATCAGCCAGGAGCACCGCGCCAAGGTGCTGTCCTACTACGAGCAGGCCCGCGCCGACGGCGCCACCGTGGTCACCGGCGGCGGCGTGCCGCAGATGCCACCCGCGCTGACCGGCGGCTCCTGGGTGCAGCCGACCATCTGGACCGGCCTGCCGGAAAGCTCGGCGGTAATCCGCGAGGAGATCTTCGGCCCTTGCTGCCACATCGCGCCGTTCGACAGCGAGGACGAGGCGGTGCAGCGCGCCAACGACACGCCCTACGGCCTGTGCACCACGGTGTGGACCAGCAACCTGTCGCGCGCCCACCGCATCGCCGGGCGCATCGAGGTGGGGCTGTGCTGGATCAACAGCTGGTTCCTGCGCGACCTGCGCACGCCGTTCGGCGGCTCCAAGCAGTCCGGCATCGGCCGCGAGGGCGGCGTGCACTCGCTGGAGTTCTACACCGAGCTGCGCAACGTCTGCGTCAAGTACGCCTGAACATGATTTGCATATGAGCCAGGCCAGCGACAATCCCGAGATCGGCCGCAGCGTCGCCGCCGCCGGCATCCGCACCAACTACCACGACCTCGGCCAGGGCGATCCGGTGGTGCTGCTGCACGGCTCCGGCCCCGGCGTCAGCGCCTGGGCCAACTGGCGCCTGGTGCTGCCGCCGCTGGCGGCACGGCGGCGCGTGGTGGCGCCGGACCTGGTGGGCTTCGGCTTCACCGAGCGCCCGGCCGGCATCCGCTACGGGCTCGACGGCTGGGTCGGGCACGCGCTCGGCCTGCTCGACGCGCTGCAGCTCGCGCAGGTGGACCTGGTCGGCAATTCCTTCGGCGGCGCCCTGGCGCTGGCGCTGGCGATCCGCCACCCGCAGCGCGTGCGCCGGCTGGTGCTGATGGGCAGCGCCGGCGTGCCGTTCACGCTCACGCCGGGCCTGGACGCGGTGTGGGGCTACCAGCCATCGTTCGAGAACATGCGCCGGCTGATGGACCTGTTCGCCTACGACCGCCGCCTGGTCAGCGACGAGCTGGCGCAGCTGCGCTACCAGGCCAGCATCCGCCCCGGCTTCCAGGAATCCTTCGCCGCGATGTTCCCGGCGCCGCGCCAGCGCTGGGTGGACGCGCTGAGCAGCCGCGAGGCCGACATCCGCGCCCTGCCCCACGAAACCCTGGTGGTGCACGGCCGCGAGGACCGCATCGTGCCGCTGGCTAACGCCATGACCCTGGCCGACTGGATCCCCAACGCGCAGCTCCACGTGTTCGGCAAGTGCGGCCATTGGACCCAGATCGAGCACGCCGCGCGCTTCGCGCGCCTGGTCGGCGACTTCCTCGCCGAGGCGCAATGAAAGCACGACCAATGAAGATGCGAGGCCAGGCATGAACCCGGAATCGATCCAGCGTCACGGCGACGAGCTGCACGCGGCCCTGCTGTCGCGGCAGCCGGTGGCGCCGCTGACCGAGCGCGAGCCCGATATCACCATCGACGATGCCTACCGCATCCAGCTGCGCATGATCGGCCACCGCCTGGCCCGGGGCGAGATCGTGGTGGGCAAGAAGATCGGCGTCACCAGCCGCGCCGTGCAGCAGATGCTGCAGGTGTTCCAGCCGGACTTCGGCCACCTGCTGTCGGGCATGGTCTGCGCCGAGGGCGAACCGGTGCCGGTGAACACGCTGATCGCGCCGCGCGCCGAGGCCGAGGTGGCCTTCGTGCTCAAGCAGGACCTCGACGGCCCCGGCGTCACCGCCGCCGACGTGCTGCGCGCCACCGACTTCGTGCTGCCCTGCTTCGAGATCGTCGACAGCCGCATCCGCGACTGGAAGATCCGCATCCAGGACACCATCGCCGACAACGCCTCCTGCGGTGTGTTCGTGCTGGGCGGGCAGCCGCGCAGCCTGCGCGGCCTGGACCTGGCGGTGGCCGGCATGGTGGTGGAGAAGAACGGCGACATCGTCAGCACCTCGGCCGGCGCCTCGGTGCAGGGCTCGCCGGTGAACGCGGTGGCCTGGCTCGCCAACACGCTGGGCGCGCTCGGCATCCCACTCAAGGCCGGCGAGGTGATCCTGTCGGGGTCGCAGTCGCCGCTGATGCCGGCCGCGGCCGGCGACAGCTTCTCGTGCAGCGTCGGCGGTCTCGGCGGCTGCGCGGTCCGCTTCTGCTGAAGGCATCCGCCATGACCCTGCAACCGGCCGTCATCCGCCAGCTCGCCGAGCACCTGGAAAGCGCCGAGCGCAACGCGCGCGCCGTCACCAAGATCACCGATGCGCACCCTGGCCTGGACTGGGACGACGCCTACGCCATCCAGGACATGATCCGCCGCATCAAGCTGGAGCGCGGCCACAAGGTCGCGGGATACAAGGCGGGGCTGACCTCGCGCGCCAAGATGAAGCAGATGGGCGTGGAGACGCCGGTGTTCGGCCTGCTGTTCGACTACATGAGCGTGGGCGACGGCGGCGAGATCAAGGCCGCCGGGCTGATCCACCCGAAGGTGGAGGCGGAGATCGCCTTCGTCCTCAAGCGCCCGCTGCGCGGCCCGGGCTGCCATGTCGGCAGCGTGCTCGCCGCCACCGACTTCGTGGTGTCGGCGGTGGAGATCATCGACTCGCGCTACGAGAACTTCCGCTTCGACCTGCCCAGCGTGGTGGCCGACAACACCTCCGCCAGCCGCTTCGTCGCCGGCGGCGTGGCGCGCGAAGTGATGGGGCTGGACCTGCGCACGCTCGGCATCGTCATGGAGAAGAACGGCGAGATCGTCGCCCTGGCCGCCGGCGCGGCGGTGCTGGGCCACCCGGCGGCGGCGGTGGCGATGCTGGCCAACGCCCTGGCGGCACGCGGCGAGGAGCTCCCCGCCGGCGCCTTCGTCATGAGCGGCGGCGCCACCGAGGCCGTCGCGGTCGCCGCCGGCGACTCCATCCACGTGCGCTTCCAGGACCTGGGCAGCGTATCCATGCGCTTCGTCTAGCCGGTTTCGGAAACCCCTCATGAAGAAGATCCGCTGCGCCATCATCGGGCCGGGCAACATCGGCACCGACCTGCTGTACAAGCTGCGCCGCTCGGCGGTGCTGGAGCCGGTGTGGATGGTCGGCGTGGACCCGGCCAGCGAGGGCCTGGCGCGCGCACGGGAGATGGGCCTGAAGGCCACCGACCAGGGCGTGGACGGCCTGCTGCCGCACGTCAAGGCCGACGGCGTGCAGATCGCCTTCGACGCCACCAGCGCCTACGTGCACGCGGAGAATTCGCGCAAGCTCAACGCCCTGGGCGTGATGATGATCGACCTGACGCCGGCCGCCATCGGCCCTTACTGCGTGCCGCCGATCAACTTGAAGGCGCACGCCGGCAAGCGCGAAATGAACGTCAACATGGTGACCTGCGGCGGCCAGGCGACCATCCCGATGGTCTACGCGGTGTCGCGCGTGCAGAAGGTGAAGTACGCCGAGATCGTGGCCACCGTCGCGTCCAAGTCGGTGGGCCCGGGAACGCGCAAGAACATCGACGAGTTCACCCGCACCACCGCCGGCGCGGTGGCGCAGATCGGCGGCGCCGAGCAGGGCAAGGCGATCATCGTGATCAACCCGGCCGAGCCGCCGCTGATCATGCGCGACACCGTGCACTGCCTCACCGCCGAGCCGCCGCGCGCCAGGGAGATCGAAGCCTCGGTCAAGGACATGCTGGCGCAGGTGCAGCAGTACGTGCCGGGCTACACCCTGGTCAACGGCCCGGTGTTCGACGGCAACCGCGTCACCAGCTTCCTGCAGGTCGAGGGCCTGGGCGACTTCCTGCCCAAGTACGCCGGCAACCTGGACATCATGACCGCGGCGGCGACGCGCACCGCCGAGATGTTTGCCGAGGAAATCCTGAACGGGCGCCTGGCGCCCGCGGCCGCCTGAGGGACACGCCATGAATCTGCAGGGTATCGAGGTGAAGGTGCACGACATGTCGCTGCGCGACGGCATGCACCCCAAGCGCCACCAGATCACGGTGGAGCAGATGAAGTCGATCGCCGGCGGGCTCGACGCCGCCGGCGTGCCGCTGATCGAGGTGACGCACGGCGACGGCCTGGGCGGCGCCTCGGTCAACTACGGCTTCGCCGCCGCCAGCGACGAGGACTACCTGCGCGCGGTGATCCCGCTGCTCAAGCACGCGAAGGTGTCCGCCCTGCTGCTGCCCGGCATCGGCACCGTGGACCACCTGAAGATGGCGGCCGAGTGCGGCATCCACACCATCCGCGTGGCCACCCACTGCACCGAGGCCGACGTTTCCGAGCAGCACATCGCGCTGGGCCGCAAGATGGGCCTGGACACGGTGGGCTTCCTGATGATGGCGCACATGGCCGAGCCGGCCAAGCTGCTGGAGCAGGCGCGGCTGATGGAGTCCTACGGCGCCAACTGCATCTACGTCACCGACTCGGCCGGCTACATGCTGCCGGACGACGTGTCCGCGCGCATCGGCCTGCTGCGCGGCAAGCTCAAGCCGGAAACCGAGCTGGGCTTCCACGGCCACCACAACCTGTCGATGGGCGTGTCCAACTCGCTGGCCGCGGTCGAGGCCGGCGCGCGGCGCATCGACTGCGCCTGCGGCGGCATGGGCGCGGGCGCCGGCAACACGCCGCTGGAGGTGTTCATCGCGGTGTGCAACCGCATGGGCATCCGGACCGGCGTGGACCTGTTCAAGGTGTCCGACGTCGCCGAGGACCTGGTCACGCCGATCCTCGACTTCCCGGTGCGCATCGACCGCAACTCGCTGACCCTGGGCTACGCCGGCGTGTATTCGAGCTTCCTGCTGTTCGCGCGCCGCGCCGAGGCCAAGTACGGCGTGCCGGCGCGCGAGATCCTGCTCGAGCTCGGCCGCCGCAAGATGGTGGGCGGCCAGGAAGACATGATCGAGGACACCGCCATCACCATGGCCCGGCAGCGCGGGCTCGCCCCCGCCGGCGCCGCCTGAGCCGCCGGTCCACCCCCTTTCCAGTTTCAGGAGTCGCCCATGCCGCTCGCCCAGATCCATATTCTCGAAGGCCGCACCGAAGAGCAGAAGCAGGCCGTGATCGAAAAAGTCACCGACGCGCTGTGCGAAGCGGTGGGCGCGCCGCGCGAGGCCGTGCGCGTGGTGATCTACGACGTGCCCAAGACCAACTGGGGCATCGCCGGCAAGTCGGCCAAGAGCCTGGGGCGCTGAGCCCGGGTCGCGGCCGCGCCGCGACCGCAGAACCGCTGGAGGAGCAATGAGCACTGCCAAACAAGGCGCGCCGGCCGGCAATGGCGCCGGCGCCCGTACCGAATACGACGTGGTCGTCATCGGCGCCGGCTTCGCCGGCATCTACATGCTGCACCGCCTGCGCGGCATGGGACTGTCGGCGCGGCTCTACGAGGCCGGCGACGGCGCCGGCGGCACCTGGTACTGGAACCGCTACCCGGGCGCGGCCTGCGACATCGAGAGCCTGGAATATTCCTACTCGTTCTCCGAGGAGCTGCAGCAGGAATGGAAGTGGTCCACGCGCTTCGCCCGCCAGCCGGAGATCCTGGCCTACATCAACCACGTGGTGGACCGCTTCGAGTTGCGGCGCGACATGCAGTTCAACACGCGGGTGACCGCCGCGGTGTTCGACGAGGCGGCGCAGCGCTGGCGCGTGAGCACCGACCAGGGCGAGCGGATCAGCGCGCAGTTCTGCGTGATGGCCACCGGCTGCCTGTCGGCGCCCAAGCCGATCGAATATCCGGGCGCGCAGGATTTCGGCGGCCGCATCTTCCACACCGCGCACTGGCCCAAGGAGCCGGTGGATTTCAGCGGGCAGCGCGTCGGCGTGGTCGGCACCGGCTCCTCGGCCATCCAGTGCATCCCGCTGATCGCCGAGCAGGCCGCGCACCTGCACGTGTTCCAGCGCACGCCCAACTTCAGCGTGCCGGCCGGCAACCGGCCGATGGACCCGGACTACGAGCGCTCGGTCAAGGCCCGCTACGCGGCCCTGCGCCACAAGGAATTCCATTCCGACGCCGGCATCGTCGCCATGCTGGACCCGCAGACCCAGTCCGCCCTGCAGGCCACGCCGGAGGAGCGGCAGCGTGAATACGAGACGCGCTGGCAGGCCGGCGGCCTGTACTTCTACGGTTCGTACGTGGACCTGCTGGTCAACCGCGAGGTCAACGAGGAGCTTGCCGAGTTCGCGCGCCGCAAGATCCGCCAGAAGGTGCGCGACCCGCAGGTGGCCGAGCTGCTGTGCCCGAAAGGCTATCCGTTCGGCGCCAAGCGCATCTGCGCCGACACCGGCTACTTCGAGACCTTCAACCGCGACAACGTCAGCCTGGTCGACATCCGCAAGACGCCGATCCGCGGCCTCACCCGCAAGGGCCTGCAGGTGGGCGACACCGAGTATCCGCTCGACTGCGTGATCTTCGCCACCGGCTTCGACGCCATGACCGGCGCGCTGCTCAACATCGACATCCGCGGCCGCGGCGGCCGCACGCTCAGGCAGAAGTGGGCCGAAGGGCCGCGCACCTACCTCGGCCTGATGACCGAGGGCTTCCCCAACCTGTTCATCACCACCGGGCCGGGCAGCCCTTCGGTGCTGTTCAACATGGTGCTGGGCAACGAGTACCACGTGAACTGGATCACCGACTGCATCGCCTACCTGCGCAGCCACGGCCGCGGCGCGATCGACGCCACCGCCGGCGCCGAGCAGGACTGGTGCGCGCACGTCAACGCCGTCGGCGAGCAGACCCTGTTCCCGCAGGCCAATTCCTGGTACCTGGGCGACAACGTGCCGGGCAAGCCGCGCGTGATCCTGCCCTACCTTGGCGGCTTCCGCGCTTACAGCCAGAAATGCGAGGAGTCCGCCGCGCGCGACTACGAAGGGTTTGCGCTGAGCTGAGCGGTGGGACTATCGCCTCTCCCGTTGGGAGAGGCCGCGCCTCAGGGCGCGGGTCGCGGCGCCGGCATCGTTTGTACCTTGTCGAACCCTTGGCCCCTCACCCTGACCCTCTCCCGGAGGGAGAGGGGATGAAGACAAGCGCGGGTAAGGAATCGCCTCTCCCTCCGGGAGAGGCCGCGCCGCAGGCGCGGGTGAGGGTCTGGAGGAGTGACTCAATGTCACTCCTCCAGACCCGAACGCCCGGCCACGGATGGCCGGGCAGGGCGTTCCGACAGCCGCATTGTTTCGCCAGGGATGGCTACGTTGAACATACAAGGGGCGCGGCATCGACGTAGTACGGCTGCTCTGGGCAGGCACCGCTCGTCCGACATTCAGCGCTGCAGCACGAACCCCTTGTAGCCCTGCGCGGCCACCTGCTCGCAGCGCTCGCGGTACTTGTGCACGCCGCCCAGGTACGGCGTGAACACGCGCGGCTTGCCCGCCACGTTGGCGCCGGTGTACCAGGAGCTCGCCAGCGGGTAGAGCGTGCGGCCGGCGACCTCGTTGACGTGCCGCACCCACGCCGCTTCGCTGTCCGCCGCCGCTTCGATCGACGCCAGCGCATTGCGCTGCAGGTAGTGCAGGCATTGCGCGATCCAGTCGACGTGCTGCTCGATCGACACCACCATGTTGCTCAGCACCGAAGGGCTGCCCGGCCCGGCCACGATGAACAGGTTGGGAAAGCCGGCCACCTGCAGGCCGAGATAGGTCAGCGGCCCCCGCGCCCATTTCCGCCGGAGCGGCAGGCCGCCGCGCCCGCGGATGTCGATCCTCAGCAGCGGCCCGGTCATGGCGTCGAAGCCGGTGGCGAAGACGATCACGTCGAGCGCATAGGTGGCGTCGGCGGTGCGGATGCCTTCCGGCACGATCCTGTCGATCGGGCTCTTCAGCAGGTCCACCAGCTTCACGTTGGCGCGGTTGAAGCTGGCGTAGTAGTCGCTGTCCAGGCACAGCCGCCGCGCGCCCATGGGAAAGCCGCGCGGCACCAGCGCCTCGGCGGTGACCGGATCCTGGACGATCGCGCGGATCTTGGCGCGCACGAACCCGGCGGCGGTGTCGTTGGCGGCCTGGTTGAGCAGCAGGTCCTTGTAGGCCACCAGGAACCCGGCGCCGCCCTTGCGCCAGCGCGCCTCGTATTCGGCCTGGCGCTGCGCATCGTCCACCTCCAGCGCCGACTGGAAATTCGGGTCGTAGACATAGCCGGCGGCGGACTGCAGGTTGGCGGCACGCCGCTGCGCGTAGCCGGCCTTGAGCTCCGCCATCCGCGCCGGGTCCAGCGGCGCGTTGCGCGCCGGCACGCTGAAGCTCGGCGTGCGCTGGAACACGCAGAGCTGCGCCACCTCGGGTGCGATGGCGGGGATCACCTGGATGCCGGAGGAGCCGGTGCCGATCACGCCGACGCGCCTGCCGGCCAGGTCCACCGGCTGCTTCGGCCAGTTGCCGGTGTGCAGCCAGCGGCCCTTGAAGTCGCCGAGACCGGGTATCTCGGGCACTACCGCGGCCGCGGTCAGGCAACCCGTCGCCATGATGCAGAAGCGCGCCATCACCGCCTCGCCGCGGTCGGTTTCGACGCGCCAGCGGCGCGCCACCTCGTCGTAGGCGGCGGCGGTGACGCGGGTGCGCAGGCTCACCTGCGGCCGCAGGTTCAGCCGGTCCGCGACGAAGTGGATGTAGCGGAGGATTTCCGGCTGGGTGGCGAAACGCTCACTCCAGGTCCACTCCTGCTGCAGCGCGTCGGAGAACGAGTAGGAATAGTCCAGGCTTTCCACGTCGCAGCGCGCGCCCGGGTAGCTGTTCCAGTACCAGGTGCCGCCGATGTCCTCGCCCGCCTCGAACACGCGCGCCGTCAGGCCAAGCTGGCGCAGCCGGTGGAGCATGTACAGGCCGGCAAAGCCGGCACCCACCACCACGGCGTCGTAGGCGAGGCCGCCGGCAGCCTCAGGCGACAAGTTCTGTGCTGGGCCTTGCGTCAAGAGTTCCTCCGATGGCGAAGCCGGGCGCGCCTCTGCATATCCTCGCAAGATTACTGCATCGGCCCGGCGGGCGGTGCGCTACACTGCCATGCAAATAGCGGGCGCCGCCCTGGTGCGAAGCGTCCCGCCTGCTGCACCGGTGCGACCGGGGGAGACCGATATGACTGGCGTGGAATTTCCGCCTGCGTCCAGGCTGGCGCAGGCGCTCGACAAGGATCGCCCACCCGCCGAGTGGATCCGCTCCCTGCGCGCGCGCTTTCCCACCGAGGCCGCGATCGACCGCCTGCTGACGCGCAAGATGGAGCGGCGCAGCGGGCCCGGCTACACGCCGGTGCCGCTGGCGGCCCTGGTGGCCGGCGTGGAAGCCCTGCTGCGCGCGCAGCTCGAAGGGCCGTTCAAGCTCGGCGAGGCGCGCTGGCTCTCCGGCGGCGCCTCCAAGCTGCAGATGGCCTTCACCCTGGAGTGGGAGCGGCCCGGCGCGGGCCGCGAAAAGACGCCGATGGTGCTGCGCATGGAGCCGGCGGACTCGATCGTCACCACCAGCCGCCTGCGCGAGTTCCAGCTGCTGCGCGCGTTCGAAGGCGTGGTGCCGGTGCCCAGGGTGCACTGGTGCGACGAGCAAGCCGATTACCTGCCGTATCCGGCGCTGGTGTACGAATTCAGCGAGGGCGTGACCAAGCCCAGCAGCGCCGCCGGCGGCGTGTCCGGCACCGGCATCCGCTTTCCCGCCGAGCTGCGCGCCCGCCTGGCGCCGCAGTTCATCGGCCACCTGGCCGCGATCCACGGCCGCGACTACCGCACGGCCGACCTGAGCGCATTCGACGTGCCCGCGGCCGGCACGCAGTGCGCGCAATGGGGCGTCAACTGGTGGGACCGGGTGTGGGAGGAGGACTGCGACGAGGACGTGCCGCTGATGCGCCTGGCCTCGGCCTGGCTGCGCCGCAACCTGCCGCGGCTGGAGCAGCCCTGCATCGTCCATTCCGATTACCGCGCCGGCAATTTCCTGTTCACCGAGCACGACGGGCGCATCACCGCGCTGCTCGACTGGGAGCTCGGCCGCATCGGCGACCGCCACCAGGACCTCGCCTGGACCACCAACCGCGCCTTCGGCAGCATGGACGAGGCGAACCGGAATTTCCTGGTCTGCGGCCTGCTGCCCGAGTCGCAATTCTTCGAAGCCTACGAGCAGGCCTCCGGCCATCGCATGAATCCGAAGTCCCTGCACTGGCACAAGGTCTACAACAACTACTGGCTGGCGATCCTGCTCCTGGCCACGAGCTACCGCATCGCGCGCAACGGCAAGACCCACCAGGACGTGCTGGTGACCTGGCTGATCAGCCTCGGCTACATGGTAATGGACGACATGCGCCAACAGATCGAGCGGGGGTGCTGACATGCAACTGCGCAGCGAGATCCAGATCGCGAGCATGATCAAGGCCATGAAGGACGTGGTCATTCCGGCCGTCGACGGCGACAACCGGCTGGCGGTGGAGCAGGCGCAGCTTGTGGTCGGCATGCTCAGCCTGATGGCGCACCAGCTGCCGCTGCAGTTCCGCTTCGACCGCGACGAGCTGCAGCGCCTGCTCGCCTATACGCAGGGCCTGACCGAGCTGTGTAGCGCCGACCGGGCGCTCGGCGAAGCCGTGCGGCAACTGGCCGGCTGCCGCGCCGCAGGGGCCGCCGCGCTCGAGCGCTGCGCTGGCGACCCGGCGCAGCTCAACGCCGCGATCCGCGAGCTGCGCCAGGCCGCCGGCGCGCTGGTGTCGGCGGCGGCCGATTCGTCCGACGAGGCCGCCTACCGGCAGGTCGAGTCCGCCGTGCTCGAGCTTTCGAAAGAGCAGCTGCTGCGCGACCGCTCACTGGTGCTGCCGCAGGGCTGGGAGCCCGACCCGACGGCAGTGCCGCCGATCGAAACGCTGCTGGATGCCGGCACCGGGTGATCGTCGTCCGCAGCATGCGGGCCGGCAGGCCAGCAGCATTGGCACGCGGTGCGCCGGTTGAGCCAGAATGACTTCACGCTTATCCAGCAGCCGCTCCCGGCAGGCCGCACCGTGAACGATCAATTGGCCCCGGCCGGCCGCGGCGACGCCCCGGCTGGCGAAACCGCCGCGCCTGCCGTAGAGGAGGCGCCTTCCGGGCTGCTGGGCCGGCTTGGCCCCGGCCTCGTCACCGGCGCGGCGGACGACGACCCCAGCGGCATCGCCACCTACAGCCAGGTCGGCGCGCAATACGGCTACGCCCTGGCCTGGACCATGCTGTTCAGCTTTCCGCTGATGGCGGTGATCCAGGCGGTGAGCGCGCGCATCGGCTGCGTCACCGGCTGCGGCATCGCCCAGAACCTGCGTCGGCACTACCCGCGCTGGCTGCTGCACGCCGTGGTGCTGCTGCTGCTGGTGGCCAACGTGATCAACCTCGGCGCCGACCTCGGCGCCATGGGCGCGGCGCTGCGCCTGCTGGCCGGCGGCCCGCAACTGCTCTACGCGGTGCTGTTCGGCCTGGCCTGCATCCTGCTCGAAGTATTCGTCAGCTACGCGCGCTACGCCGCCGCGCTCAAGTGGACCACGCTGTCGCTGCTGGCCTACGCCGGCGTGGCCTTCGCCGCGCACGTGCCCTGGGGGCAGGCCCTGCACGGCACGCTGGTTCCGGCGGTGACGCTGGACAGCGGACACGCCATGGCGATGGTCGCGGTGCTGGGCACCACCATCAGCCCCTACCTGTTCTTCTGGCAAGCCGGGCAGGAGGTGGAGGAACAGCGGCGCCGCCACGTCAAGGCGCTGTGCGTCACCCCGCGGCAGGCCGGGGCAGAACTCGCCCGCATCCGTACCGACACCGTCGTCGGCATGGGCTTCTCCAACCTCATCGCCATCTTCATCATCTTCGCCACCGCCGCCACGCTGCACGCCGCCGGCGTGACCGACATCCAGACCTCGTCGCAGGCGGCCGAGGCGCTGCGGCCGATCGCCGGCGACTTCGCCTTTGCGCTGTTCGCCATCGGCATCGTCGGCACCGGCATGCTCGCCGTGCCGGTGCTGGCCGGCTCGGCCGCCTATGCGGTGAGCGAGCTGTTCGGCTGGACCGAAGGGCTCGACCGGCTGCCGCGCGAGGCCAAGGCGTTCTACGGCACCATCGCCGCCGCCACGCTGTGCGGCGCCGCGCTGAACTTCACCCCGCTGGACCCGATCAAGGCGCTGTACTGGAGCGCGGTGGTCAACGGCGTGCTGGCGGCGCCGCTGATGGCGGTGATGATGGTGATCGCGGTGAACCCGCGCGTGATGGGCACGCTGACGCTGCCGCGCGCCATGGTCGCCGGCGGATGGCTGGCGACGCTGGTGATGGCGCTGGCGAGCCTGGGCTTCTTCGTGATCTGAGCCGGCGCCGGCAGGGCCGCGCGCGGATGGGGCTACAATCGGCCACCCCCATTCAGGAGCCCGTACATGACCAATGCAACCGCCAAGATCGTCCGCTTCCACCAGCTGGGCGGGCCGGAGGTGCTGCAGCTCGACGAAATGCCCCTGCCCGCGCCCGGCAAGGGCGAGGTGCGCCTGCGGGTGAAGGCGATCGGACTGAACCGCGCGGAGGTGCTGTTCCGCATGGGCCGCTACCTGCAGCAGCCGGTGCTGCCGTCGCGGATCGGCTACGAGGCCGCCGGCGTGGTGGAGGCCGTGGGCGCCGGCGTGGACGCGAGCTGGGTCGGCAAGCCGGCCAGCACCGTGCCCTGCTTCGCCGCCTCCGACTACGGTGTCTACGGCGAGGTGGCGATCGTGCCGGCGTACGCGCTGGCGGCCTACCCGCCCCAGCTCACCCCGGTGGAGGCCACCTCGATCTGGATGCAGTACCTCACCGCCTACGGCGCGCTGATCCAGTACGGTCGCATCGGCAAGGGCGACTTCGTGCTGATCACCGCGGCCAGCAGCAGCGTCGGCATCGCTTCCATCGAGATCTGCAAGGCCGAAGGCGCAGTGAGCATTGCCACCACGCGCTCGGCGAAAAAGAAGGCGGAGCTGCTGGCCGCCGGCGCCGATCATGTCATCGTCACCGACGAGGAGAAGATCCCGGCGCGGGTCAAGGAAATCACCGGCGGCAAGGGCTGCCGCGTGATCTTCGACGCCGTCGCCGGCAGCGGCGTGGAAACGCTGGCCGAGGCCGCCGCGCCCGGCGGCACGATCTTCCTCTACGGCCTGCTGTCCAGCGAACCGACGCCGTTCCCGCTGTTCCCGGCGCTGGCCAAGGGCCTGTCGGTGCGCGGCTACACCCTGTTCGAGGTGGTGGCCTCGGCCGATACGCGCAAGACCGCGGAAAAGTACGTCTACGACCACCTGGCCAAGGGCAACTTCAAGCCACGCGTGGACAAGACCTTCCCGCTGGCGCAGATCGTCGAGTCCCACCGCTACATGGAAAGCAACCAGCAGATCGGCAAGATCGTGGTGACGGTGGATTGACGCTTGTGCAGCTCTCCTCCGGCCGGGGGGCCGCGCAATATTCTTGCCTCTCCCTCTTGCAAGAGCGGTAGGGCGGGCCGTGCCCGCCGCGGATTCTTCCGCACCCAATGGCGGGCGCGGCCCGCCCTTGTATCTTATATCCGCGCCCGAAACGCGAACGGGTGCACGGCGAGGCGGGGGTACTGTGCCCGCCCTGAGGCTTCGA
>JADHNH010000188.1 GCA_016779605.1 Nevskia sp.
ACCAACGGCGGCAACGTCGCGATCGAGGTTCCCGATACGATCGCGATAGGCATCTTCGACGAAGACGGCATCGAGGCAGCCTTCTCAGACACCTATCGCCAAGAGAGCGACAATGCCCAGGAGCTGGTCGGGCATTGGCTGCGCAAATTGCGCGAGGGCTATGGCGGCCTGCTCAAGCTGCGCGTGGTCGAGGGCGCAGGCGAACTCGCGCCGGCCGCGACCCGCGCCGTCAAGATCAGTACCGCGATCCCCAGGAAGCTGAAGCCCGGCCACGGCTATCACGGGGTCTGGGAGTTCGGCCCGGTTTTCTATCGCATCGCGGTGACCGTTCAGCGGACGAGGACGACATGACCATCACACGTTGCGACGATTCGAAGCCCACCGACTTCGGACCTCTCAAGGAGCTCGTCAAGGACCTCGCAAAGGCGCAGCTGCAACTGGGCAAGGAGCTGGTGCGCCTGGCGGGCGACAGCGCAGATGTGCTGCTGAGCCGCGTCGGCCCGCTGAAGATGCCGAAGCTGGGCTCCTGCTGCGCTGTTCCCGAGCCCTGCTGGATGCCGCTTGAGATCGGCAGCGCGAAGCTGCAGCTCGCCGCCGAAGGCGCCGGCGAGATTCATTTCGTCGTCACCAACGGCGACTACCGCTCGCGCACCTTCACCGCCAAGGCGGCCGGGGCCGACGCGGGCCTCGTGCAGATCTCGCCGGCGAGCGCGGTGTTGGGCCCAAACGAGCGCGGCGCCTTTACGGCGAAGATCACCAATCCCGGCAAGCCGGGGACCTACGAGGCGCTGATCTGGATCCTCGGATGCCGTGACCACTATCTGCGCGTCACCATCGTGGTCGGAGAGAAGCAGAAGAATACCTGCTACAAGGTCACCGTCGACGACGAGCCCGACTACGTCGTGCACTGGTACGACCACTTCTATTGCAAGAAACCCTGCCACGGTTCCACGGCCGGCCGGAACCAATAGGTCGGCCGATGACCGATCGACTCGTCAACGCGGTCAAGGGCGTGGTTGCGGTGAACCTGCGCTACACCTCGCTGCTGCTGAACCTGACCAAGGACTATGTGAAAGCGTTCGAAGGCGCGGTGCGCGACGGCTCTGCGGCCGCTCCTGAGCCGGCGGAGGCGGGCGCGGCACCGGCGGCGCCGGAGGGCCAGCCGGCCTCGCGGCGCACGCCTATTCTGCTCGCCGGCGAGCTCGGCGAGGAGGCGAGCGGCGCCTTTGCCCTCTCGAACAGCTCCGACCGCGAGCTCAATGTCAACCTGGTGGTCCAGGGTCAGTTCGACGCCAGTGACATGCAGATCCTTCCTTCGACGCTCTCGCTGCTACCCGGCGGCAACGCCACGATCCGTCTGAAGCTCAAGGTGACGAGCGCGCTGGAGGAGGGCCGCGACTATTTCGGCGCGGTCCTTGCCCCCGGCCTGTCCACCCAGGCTATCGAGTTTGTCGTTCGGCGGCTCCCAGGGGCCGGCTAGGCGTGCCGAGTTGTGGGCGCGTCCTCCGACAGGTCTCGGTCAGGCGAAGCCGGGCTCTTCGGACGCATCGGCGCCTTCGTCGATGAGGCGATTGCCGGCGCCACGCTGACGCCATCCGACCGGGAAGGGACCGCCATTGCGCGCGGCGCGATCTTCCTGCTCGACGAGGCGGCCAAGCTGGTCGAGGGGCTGAGATGCCGGGTTACGGGCGAGCAGTCGGAAGCGCCGCCTCCCGGGGATTCCGCCGTCGGCGACAAAGGCTTCGTGCACACGCTGGAGCTGATCCTGGCGCTGGCGATGAAGCAGCCTGAGCTGACGGCGCGGACCTACGCACGGTTTGCCGCCGAGGCGCTCAGCATCCTGCGTGGCGAGTCGGCGATCAAGCCGGCGATCCGCGACTTCCGCTTCAAGGATCAGCTCTGGCTCGAGAGCGGCGTGCTTCGCACCCTGCTGCAGCTCTACCTTGCCTGGGCCGACACGATGGGACGCTGGCTCGAGGAGCAGCAGCTCGATGCCGCCGATCGCCGGCGCATCGCCTTCATCTTCGAGCAGCTGGTCGCTGCCGTGGCGCCCTCCAACCTGCCCATCAACCCGTCGGCCCTGCGCCGGGCGGACAGGACCGAAGGCGCCAGCGCGGTGAACGGCGTGCACAACTGGGTCGACGACGTCATCCGCAATCACGCCATGCCACGGCAGATCAGCCGCGACGCCTACGTGGTCGGCAAGGACCTGGCACTGACCGAGGGCGCCGTCGTGTTCCGGAACGCCCAGCTCGAGCTGATCCAGTACGCGCCGCTCACCGAGACGGTCCGTCGCCGCCCAGTCCTGATCTTCCCGCCGCAGATCAACAAGTACTACGCCTTCGACCTTCGGCCGGCGAACAGCATGATCGGCCATCTCGTGAAGAGCGGCCTGCAGGTCTTCACACTGAGCTGGTTCAATCCGACCGCCGCGCAGTCGGCATGGAACCTCGATACCTATGTCGCTGCCGCCATCGAGGCGACCGACGTCATGCGTGAGATCACGTCGAGTCGCAGGTTCGGCGTCGTCAGCGCCTGCGCCGGCGGCCTCAGCGCCATGGCGATGCTGGGCTACCTTGCGGAACGCGGCGACAGCCGCATCGCCAACCATTCGCTGCTGGTCACGTGCCTGCTGCCCAATGAAGGCTCGGATCTGGAGCTCTTCGCGACACCGACCCTGATCGAGATGGCCGGGTCCTATGTGCGCAACAACGGCGTGATGTACGGTGACGAGCTCGCCAAGGTGTTCTACTGGTTGCGGCCCAACGACCTGGTGTGGCGGTACTGGATCAACAACTACCTCCTGGGCAAGGCGCCGCCGCCGCTCGACGTGCTGTTCTGGGACAACGATTCGACGCGCGTGCCGGCGGCCCTGCATGCAGACTTCGTCGACATGTACACCAACGACGTGTTCCGCAAAGCCAATGCCCTGTCGGTGCTGGGACGCCCCATCGACTTCCGCCGGCTGAAGGTCGATTCGTATTTCGTGGGCGGCGAGGACGACAACCTCATGCCGTGGATCGGCTGCTACCATGCCTGCCAGCTGTTCCGTGGCCGCCACGCCTTCGTGCTCAGCACCAGCGGCCATGTGCAGAGCCTGCTGCGGCCGCCGCGCATCGCCAACACGGTGTACTACACGAACGAGGACATTGCGCTCTCAGCCGCCGAATGGCGCCGCACGGCCGTCGAGAAACGCGGCAGCTGGTGGGAGCATTGGCATGGCTGGCTGCATGAGAAGTCCGGCGGCACCAAGAAGGCGCCGAACCGGCTCGGCAGCGACGGGCACCCGCCCCTCATGCCGGCGCCGGGAAGCTACGTTTTCGACTGAAGAGGGCCGTCAGGCCCGGCCACACATCGTCAGGATGGTGTCGGCCAGTTGGTCCACGGTACGGATTTCGGCGATGAGGTTGATGGGGAGGGAGACGTCGAACCGGTCCTCTAGCGCCATGAGCATGTCCATGAGCGTGAGCGAATCGATGGTCGAACCGTCGGAAATGACGGTCGCGCCCGTGATCGGTCTGTCGCCGACCTGATAGGGCAGAAGCTGGTGGCGAATCTCGCGCATGACGTCGAGCTGGAGGGAAACGCGCTCCGCCTTGCCGGCAACCAGATCAATCGTGCTCTGCAAATCACTCTCCGCCGAATGACGCTGATGGCATCAGACAGCAATCGCGACTCGGAGGGAAATAACGTTTGATTACCAAACGTTGCGACGCCTACTCGGCAGCGAGCGGCGTCGGCGCCAGCCAGCGATCGAAATCGCGCAGGGCGCGTGCACTAAGCGCCTGCTTGCGCTCCTTGCCGCGCAGCGTTCCCTCGATCGGCGGGAACAGGCCGAAGTTGACGTTCATCGGCTGGAAGGTCGTGGCGTCGGCGCCGCCGGTGATGTGGCCGAGCAGAGCGCCCATCGCCGTCGTCGCTGGCGGCGCGATCGGGGCGACGCCCTGCCGCTCGGCCGCCGCAAACCTTCCGGTCATCAGGCCGACGGCGGCGCTTTCGACATAGCCCTCGCAACCGCTGATCTGGCCGGCGAAGCGCAGCCGCGGCATCGCCTTCAGGCGCAAGGTGGCATCGAGCAGGCGCGGGCTGTTCAGGAAGGTGTTGCGGTGCAGCCCGCCCAGCCGCGCGAACTCCGCGCCCTGCAGGCCCGGAATGGTACGGAACAGGCGGGTCTGCTCGCCGTGCTTCAGCTTGGTCTGGAAGCCCACGATGTTCCACAGCGTCCCCAGCGCATTGTCCTGGCGCAGCTGCACCACGGCCCATGGCCGTCGCCCGGTGCGCGGGTCGCGCAGACCGACGGGCTTCATCGGCCCCCACCGCAGGGTGTCGGGACCGCGCGCGGCCATGACCTCGATCGGCAGGCAGCCGTCGAAGTAGGGCGTGCTGGCCTCCCACTCCTTGAACTCGGTCTTCTCGCCCGCGAGCAGGGCCGCCACGAAGGCTTCGTACTCCTCCTTGTTCAGCGGGCAGTTGAGATAGTCCGCACCGTCGCCGGCCGGGCCGCCTTTGTCGTAGCGCGACTGCTTCCAGGCGACGGACCGGTCGATGCTCTCGAGGTGAACGATCGGCGCTATGGCGTCGAAGAAGGCGAGCGATTCCTCGCCGCTCTCACGACGAATGGCGTCGGCCAGCGCCGGCGAGGTGAGGGGGCCGGTGGCCACGATCACGCTGTCCCACTCCGCGGGCGGCAGCTCCGCCACTTCCTCGCGCCGCAGCTCGACCAGGGGATGGTCGAGCAGCGTCTGCTGCACGGAAGCGGAGAAGCCGTGGCGATCGACCGCGAGCGCGCCGCCCGCCGGCAGCTTGTGGGCGTCGGCCGCGCGCATGATCAGCGAGCCCGCGCGACGCATCTCCTCGTGCAGCAGGCCGACCGCATTGTTGGCGGCGTCGTCGGAACGGAAGGAGTTGGAGCAGACCAGCTCGGCCAGGCCGTCGGTGAGATGCGCCTCGGTACCGCGCACCGGCCGCATCTCGTGCAGCACCACGGGCATGCCGGCGGACGCGATCTGCCACGCCGCCTCGCAGCCTGCTAGGCCGCCCCCTACGATATGTATCGGCTTGGCGCTTGACGTCAT
>JADHNH010000059.1 GCA_016779605.1 Nevskia sp.
GGCGGCACGCCCAGCAGCTTGGCCAGGTGCTCCTCGATCTTCTCGAGGTTGGGAATCGCCGCGCGGGTGCTGGCCACGCGCACCCGCGACAGGATCAGCTCCGGCTTGTCGCCCACCCGCATCTGCTCGCTGCGCAGGGCGGTGCGGTTGAGGGTGACCAGGTGCGGATAGCCTTCGGTGAGCACCCCGTAATGGGCCCCGGGCAGCCGCGCGCTGATGGCGTTGAGCACCGCCACCTTGGTGCGGCGGTGGGCCGATTCGGCAACGCCCTGGTTGAGCATCTCGAAGCTCGCCACCGGCAGGTCCAGGCCCTGCCAGCTGACGGTGCCGCAGAACCAGGCGGGCGCATCGGCGGCGGGCTTGCGCAGGCCGTCCATCGCGATCACCTCGGCGATGGCCAGGTTGGGCAGTAGCAGGGTGTCGCCCTGCAGGGCGACCAGCACCGCATACAGTTGCTCGGGCAGGTTCATTGGCTTTTACTGGCGCCGAACGCCTTGACCTCGGCCAGCAGCTGGTCTTCCTGGTAGGGCTTGATGAGGTAGCGATCGACGCCGAGCGCGCGCGCGCGCTCGCGGTGCTTGTCGCCGGAGCGCGAGGTGATCATGATGATCGGCACGCCGCGCAGCCGCGGATTGTTGCGGATGAAAGCGGCCACCTCGAAGCCGTCCGCGCGCGGCATCTCGATGTCGAGCAGCACCGTGTCCGGGGTTTCGCTTTGCAGCATGGCGATGGCGTCGAGACCGTCCTTGGCGGTGATGACGCGGTAGCCGTTGCGCGTGAGCAGGCGTTCGGCGACGCGCCGCATGGTGATGGAGTCGTCCACCACGAACACGGTCTGGCGCACGTCGGCCGCCGCCGCCTTGTCCTGGCGCCCGGCGGCCTCCGCCAGCAGCGCGCGGCGCGAACGTTCGGCGATCAGGGCGGGGACGTCGAGGATCAGCACCACGCGGCCGTCGGCCAGGATGGTGGCGCCGGCGACGCCGGGCACGCTGCTGACCTGCGGGCCGGCGCTCTTGGTGACGATTTCGCGGTTGCCGATCAGCGTGTCGACGATCAGCGCCATGCGCCGCTCGCCGGCACCCAGGCCCTCGGCCAGGCGCACCAGCATGACGGTGATGCTGCGCGCGCCGGCTTCCGGCGCGTAGGCCTGGCCCAGGAACTCGCCCAGGTGGCGCACGCGGTAGCCGCGGCCGCCGTAGGCGAACAGCGGCGCGTCCGGACGCATGTAGTCTTCCAGCTCGGTGCGCGGGATGCGCGCCACGCCTTCGATGCTCGGCACCGGCACCGCGTAGATGTCCTGCCCGACGCCGACCAGCAGGGCCTGCGACACCGCCAGGGTCAGCGGCAGGCGCAGTACGAACCGCGTGCCCTGGCCGGGCTGCGAGCGCAGCTCCAGGGTGCCGGCAAGCTGCTTGACCTCGCTGGCGACGACGTCCATGCCGATGCCGCGGCCGGCGTCCTGGGTGAGCTGCCGCGCGGTGGAAAAGCCGGGCTCGAAGATGAAGCGGGCGAGGTCGTCGTCGCCGAGCTGCGCCTCCGGCACCATCAGGCCGCGTTCCACCGCCTTGGCGCGGATCGCGCCGAAGTCCAGGCCGCGGCCGTCGTCGGCCACTTCGACCAGCAGCTGGCCGCCCTCGCGGGTCAGGCGCACGTTGATGGCGCCGACCACCGGCTTGCCGGCCATGGCGCGCGCGGCGGGGTCCTCGACGCCGTGCACGACGGCGTTGCGCAGCAGGTGCTCCAGCGGCGCGGTGATGCGGTCGAGCACCTTGCGGTCGAGCTCGGCGTCGACGCCCTGGAACTCGACGTCGGCCTGCTTGCCGCATTCCTGCGCGGTCTGCCGCACCACGCGGATCAGCCGCTGTACCTGGCGCGAGAACGGCACCATCAGCGTGCCCATGAGGGTCTGCTGCACTTCGCTGGTGATGCGGCTCTGCTGCAGCAGCAGCGTGTCGGCTTCGCTGACCGCCTCGTCCATGCTGGCGTGCAGGGAGGCGAGGTCGCCGATCGATTCGGCCAGCGCGCGCGACAGCTCCTGCATGCGCGTGTAGCGGTCCAGCTCCAGCGGGTCGAAGTCCTGGGCGTAGCGGTCCGGGCTGCCGGCGTCGCGCGAGCGCCCGCGCGCGGAGATCTGCGCGTCGGTTTCGATGTCCATGTTGCGCAGCTGCTCGCGCACGCGCGCGATGGTCTGCGTCATTTCCGACAGCTGCGTGCGCAGGTTGGCGTTGCGCTCCTCCAGCCGCGAGCGGTAGATCGAAATCTCGCCGGCTTCGTTGAGCATGGCGTCGAGCGTTTCCACCGGCACGCGCGAGGTTTCGCGGCGGCCGGCCGCCAGCGCGCCGGCCTCGTCCGGCGGACGCCAGAACAGCTCGGGCGACCACGGCGAGACCGGCGCCGCGGCCGCGGCGGCGGGCGCCGCCTCGGCCGGCGCGGCGGCGCTGCTCACCAGCAGCTGCGCCTCGCCGCGGCGCACCTGGTCGTGCATGGATTGCAGCTGTTCCAGGTTGCGGCGCATCTGGCCGAAGGTGGCGCTGTCCGGGAAATCGCCCGAGGCCAGCACCGCGTCGACGCGGGATTCCAGCGCGTGCGCCAGGTCCGCCATGGCGTCCAGGCTGGCCATGCGCGCGCCGCCCTTGAGCGTGT
This sequence comes from Nevskia sp., assembly GCA_016779605.1. GTDB lineage: Bacteria > Pseudomonadota > Gammaproteobacteria > Nevskiales > Nevskiaceae > Nevskia. The sequence goes on from JADHNH010000059.1 coordinate 2,644, forward strand.
GCAGCGCGCGCTGCACGTCGCGCACCGGCTCGGTGGCATCGCCGTTCTGCCAGGCTTCGAAGCCGCCGTCGAGCTGTTCCAGTAGTTCGCCGGCCTCGGCGGCGAAGATCGAGGTGAGCTCGTCGTCGAGCGCGACCGCCGGCCCCGGCGCTGCGGGCGGGGTTGCCGCCGCAGTTTCTTCCTGCACCGCAGCGGGCGGCAGTTCGGCGGGCGCTGCAGGTGCAGGCTCCGCCGGTGCTGCAACCGCGGCTTCCGCCGCCGGCGCGGACTCCGGCGCCACGGCTTCCGCAGCCGCCGGCGGCTCCGGTTCGGGAATGCCGGCAGTGGCCTCGACCGCGGATTCCGCCGATGGCTCGGCCACGGCCGGGACGAGTCCTGCCCCGGTTTCCGCGGGCACCATTTCCGGTGCCGCCGCCGTGGCCAGAGCTTCGATTGCGGCCCGGGCGTCGGCTTCGATGCGCTGGCCGCGCCGTAGCTCGAATACCAGGCCATGCAGCTCGTCCAGGCCCAGGCTGAGGCCTGCTTGCAGCGCCGGGCTGGCCAGGCGCTGCTCCGGCGGCTGCTCGAATGCCTGCTGCAGGCGCTGGGCGACGGCGGCGATTGCGCCGGCGCCGGCGGTGCGGGCGCTGCCCACCAGCGTATGCAGGCGCATGCGCAGGTCGTCGGCGATCCGCGCATCGTCCGGCTGCAGGCGCCAGACGTGCAGGTAGCGCTCCATCTCCTCGATGAGGTCGCCGGCTTCGTCGGCGAAGATCGCGGCGAGCTCGGCTTCGAAACTCGGTCCCGGCGCAGCGGCCGGTTCCGGCGCAGATTCGGGCGGCGCGGCCAGTTCCGCCTGCGCGCCCGCCGCTTCCGCGACCGGCACGGCCGGCGCTTCCGGCGCAACGGGGGTCGGAATAGTCGCGGCCAGGTGCGCCGGCGTCGGCTCGGGCGCGGCCGCTTCCGCCGCCATGACGGCGGCTTCTTCGGGCGCCGCCTCCGGCGTCACCGCGGGCGGTACGGCGGGGACCGCGGCCGGCGGGCTGACCGGCGCCGCGGCCGGCAGCGGCAACGCGGCGGCGCGTGCACTCCAGTCGACGCCGGCGGCCTGCACGCTGCCGTCGCGGTAGGCGTCGAGCTCCTGGTAAAGCCCTTCGACGATCTGCGCCAGCTCGCCGAAGAATGCGGGTTCCGGTGCCTGGCCGCCGCGCCAGGGCGCGAGCTGTGCGGCGAGGGCGCGGGCGGGTGCGGCAATTTTCACGGCGTGCGCCGGCCCGGCTGCGGCGGCGAGTTCGGCGAACGCTTCGGCCAGGCTGGCGGCGGCGGCGCCGTCGGCGTTGGCCGCCTGCGGCTGGCCGCTCCACTCGCCGGACTTGCGCTCGGCCGCCTGCAGCAGGTCCAGGGCCAGCAGGCAGAAGGCGTCGTCGGCTGCCGGCGGCGCAGGTTCGGCGGCCGGGCGGCCCTGCAGTGCCGCGATGCGCGCCAGCCAGCCCGGCAGCTCGGCCTGGCCGGCGTCGACCACGCCGGACGAGTCGATCCATCCGAGCAGGGTGACCAGCGCGTCGGCAAACAGCGCCAGGCCCTGCGGAGGCAAGGGCCTGCGTTCCGCGTGCAGGCCGTTCAGGTAGGTCTCGAAGGCGCCGGCCAGCTGGCTGACGCCGTCGGCGTTGATCACCGCCGCGCTGCCGCGCAGGGTATGGAAGGCGCGGATGACCTCGGGGTCGACGACGAAGCCGTCTTCCCGCGGGTTCTGCGACTCCAGCCAGCGGCGCACCAGGGCCAGGCGTTCGCGCGCATCTTCGCGGAACACGCCCAGCATGTCCGGTTCGCCGCCGGCCGGCCCGGCGGCGATGGCTTCCACGCGGCTCACCAGCGCCTGCACCGCGGAATCCTCGGCGCCGCCGGTACGGAAGTTGTCGATCAGGCCGGGCAGCAGGCCCACCGCCTCGTCCACCGCCTGCACCACCGGCTTGCGCACCGGCAGCGCGCCTTCCAGGCAGCGGTTGAGCAGGCTTTCCAGCGACCAGCCGAACTCGCCGATGCGCAGGGCGCCGGCCATGCGCCCGCTGCCCTTCAAGGTGTGGAACGCGCGGCGCACCTCGGCCAGGTTGCCGCGCTCGGCCGGGTCGCGGCGGAATGCCGGCAGCAGCCGCTGCATCTCGGCCAGCACCTCCAGCGCTTCCTCGATGAAGATGTCGCGGATTTCCGGGTCGATGCCGTCGCCGACCGGCGCGGACACCGGCGTCGGCACCGGCGGCGCCACCGCTGCCGGCGGTGCCGCTGGCGCCTCCGCGATGGCGGGAACCTGCGCCGCCGGCGTTGCCGGCGGCGGAGCGGCTTCGGGCAGGGCTGCGAGCGACACCGAAACAACGACTTCCGGCACCGCCGCCGGCGCTGCCGGGATGGGCTCGGCGACGCGGCCGAAGTCGAGCCGGCCGACATAGGCTTCGAGCTCGTCGAGCAGTTGCCCGGGCTCCGGCAGGGCGTCGCGCACCGCTTCCAGGTAGATCTCGAGCGCGCAGACGGCATCGGCAAAGCGTTCGAATTCCGCCGGCGGCAGCTGCGGGTCGGCCAGGATGCCCGAGCGCGCGTAGCTTTCCAGCCTGCGCGCCAGGGCGTTGGCGCGGCCGCGCTCCACCACCAGCAGCACCGCCGCCACCTGGTGCAGGATCGGGCCGGTGTCGGCCATGCTGGCGGCGTCGCCGTTGCGCAGGTACTGGTCCACTCCGGCCTTGAGGCGGGCCAGGTCGATCAGCGATTCGCGCAGCAGCGCCTTGACGCTTTCGCGCAGGTCCTGCGCATGCGGCACGCCCGCCTCGATCTGCTCGTAGCTGCGTCCGGCCTCTTCGCCGTGGCGGCCGAGCGCGCGGAACAGGGTTTCCTCCAGGCTGTGCTCGACGCGCAGGATGGCGGTGGCCAGGTCCATCCACGCGGCCGGGCTGGACGGGGCGGATTGCAGCGCGGTCGCCTGGTTGCGCAGCGCCTGCTGCGGCGCGGCCAGGCCCAGTGCGTTGAACGTGGAGGCCAGGCGCTGCAGGCGCTCGCGCGTGGCCGCCAGGTCCATCGGCGTGCGTCCGCCGGTGCGCACGGCGAGGTCGATGCCGTCCTTGACCTGGGCGAAATCGCGCCGGATCTCGGCATGCACCCGCGACAGGATGGAGGTGTTGGGGCCGCGCAGGCGGCGGCGCAGCTCGTCGAGCGCGGCGTGGGAGGGCAGCAGCTCGGCCAGGCGCTGCTCGGCGACGAGCGCGCGCGAGCGCTCGGTCTGGCGCGCCACCCGCGACAGGTGGAACAGCAGCTGTTCGGGGAGGTCGCCGACCTGCGCATCGGCGGCGGCTTCGCCGTCCTCGGCCAGCCGCTTGATCTGGCTGCCGGCACGGCCGAACAGCCGCTTCAGCTCCAGCGAATCCTGCTGCAGCTCGCCGCGCAGGCATTCGGCCAGCGCGCCGGCATACGACCACAGCTCGCGCAGCCGCGGGTACACCGCGTTCACCGCCAGGCCGTCGGCGATCTTGCCGATGCGGCCCATCGCCGCGTCGACCGCCTGCCCGCGGAACCAGTACAGGAACGAGGTCTGGAATGCCTGCAGTTCGCGCCGCGCCAGGGTCTGCGCCGCGTCCGAGCCGGCCGCCGGCGGTTCGGCGGGCCCGCTCTGCGCGCGCAGCTGGGCGGCGAACAGCTCGGCTTCCGATACCACCGGCTTGCCCCGCGCCAGCCGCAGCTCGTTGATCAGCGGCTGCAGGATCAGGGCGCGGTCGACTTCGCCGTGCGACAGCAGGTCGATGTAGTCGGACAGCTGCAGCGTCGCCCCGGACAGGGCCGCCAGCGCCTCCGGGGTGCGGCCGACCCGGCCGGCGCCCAGGTCGGCCATTATCGCCAGCATCTCGTCGGCCAGGGTCTGCGCGCCGAAGCACTCGATCATGCCGACGGTGCCGCGCACCAGGCGCAGCTCCTCGACTGCCGCGTCCAGGTGCTGGGTGTCCTGCGGGCTTTCGACGTACTGTTCCAGCGCGGCGCGCGTACGTGCCAGGCTCGCGTCGATCTCGTTGCGCAGCCAATGCAGGCCGTTGGCGATCTGTGGACGCTGCGCGACCATCATGCCCCCGCTGCGGTGAAGGCGGTGCTGCGCACCAGCTTATGCATGGACAATGCCAGCCAGGTGCGGCCCTCGCGGGAGAATGCGCCGAGCAGGTACGGCTCCACCTCGCCGGTGCCCCGCGCCAGCTCGTGGCGCTGATCCGAAGGCGCGAATTGCCGGTAGCCGGCCACTTCGTCCACCAGCAGTCCGGCCGGCACGCGGTCGGAGTTGTACACCAGCACGCGCTGCTCGCGATGGTCGGGCTGGCGCGGCTGCCCGAGCATCTGGCCGAGGTCGGTCACCGGCAGCAACCCGCCGCGCACGTTGGCAATGCCCAGCAGCCAGGCCTGGGCGCCGGGCACCGCGGTCATGCGCGGCAGGGCGATGACTTCGCGCACCTCGTCGCGCGGCGCCACCAGCCAGCGGTCGCGCAGGCGGAACGCAAGCCCGGTCCAGGACTGGGTCTGCCCGGCCGCGATGTCCAGCCGCGCGGCGCGCAGCCGGTTTTCCAGCGCCCAGAGCAGGTCGAACGGCTTGCCGGCGAGAGCGGCGAGGTCGGTGACGGACTCGGGCGCGGGCGTGTCCATGCCTGGCTTCAGCCGCCGCCGGGCCGCGGCCATACCGGCCCGGGAGTCAGCGATGTCGGTGCTTGTGCGTCCATGTTGACCTGAGTCGCCCGCGTCCTTTTCTTATGGTGTGTGTTGCCTTGCCGGCTAGGCTTTCCTGCTCAAATGGGCGCGCACGGCGCCGATCAGCTCGTCTTTGGTGAAGGGCTTGGTGAGGTATTCGTCCGAGCCGACGATGCGGCCGCGGGCACGGTCGAACAGCCCGTCCTTGGACGACAGCATGATCACCGGGATGCGGGAGAACCGGGCGTTGCTCTTGATCAGCGAGCAGGCCAGGTAGCCGTCCAGCCGCGGCATCATGATGTCGATGAAGATCAGGTCCGGCTGGGTTTCGGCGATCTTGGCCAGGGCCTCGTAGCCATCGGCCGCCGTGATCACCGAATAGCCTTCCTTCACCAGCAGGGTTTCCGCGGTCTTGCGGATGGTCTGGCTGTCGTCGATCACCATGATCCGCGCCGGCGCAGCCGGGCTGGTGCCGTCAGCGGCTGCCGTGGTCATGAACCCCCTCGTCCATCCTCGCCCCCATGCATCGTTCAAGAATGCCCTGTCCGATCAGGGCTTCCACCGGGCCAAGCTTGGCCCAACCGCTTCGACGACTGCCAAGTCGTTGAAAATGAAGGCGGTCGAAAATCACTCTCGTCGACTGCCGTCGTCCGACAAATCCAGCATGGATTTGTTCAGACCCTCCTTGACGGATGCGCGCGGCGCCGGGCCGCGCCGGCTGCCGCACACGATCGCCACTTTGTAGCACACACTTGATTGGGCGTGCATGTTTGCGGCGACGAACGCGTCGATGGGTTACCCTAACGGCAGCACATTAGGCGAATACCCCATGCAAGACGCCGTCCCCAACCTGACGACCGCGCAGACCGGGCCGCTGCTGCAGCTCGAGTCGCTGCTGCTGCGCCGCGCCGCGGATATCGAGGCCTGGTTTCGAGGCCAGTGGCACGAGACGCCGCCGCCGTTCTACGGCTCGGTGGACCTGCGCAACGCCGGCTTCAAGCTGGCGCCGGTCGACACCAACCTGTTCCCGGCCGGCTTCAACAACCTGAACCCGGCGTTCGAGGCGCTGTGCGTGCAGGCGATCCAGGCCGCGCTGGAGCGGGTCATGCCGACCGCCTGCGACGTGCTGCTGGTGCCGGAGAACCACACGCGCAACAAGTTCTACCTGGAAAACGTCGCCGTCCTGCAAAGCCTGCTGCAGAAGGCCGGCTACAAGGTGCGGGTCGGCTCGCTGCGCGCCGACCTGCAGGCGCCGGAAGCGCTGGCGCTGGATTCCGGCCGCGAGCTGCTGCTCGAGCCGATCCGCCGCGACGGCGACCGCGTCGGCCTGCAGGGCTTCAGCCCCTGCGTGGTGCTGCTCAACAACGACCTGTCGGCCGGCCGGCCGGCGGTGCTGGAAAACCTGCTGCAGCCGGTCATCCCGCCGCTCGGCGTGGGCTGGAGCACGCGGCTGAAATCCCAGCACTTCGCCATCTACCGCGAGGTGGCGCGCGAGTTCGGGCGCCTGCTCGACATCGACCCGTGGCTGGTGGATCCGCTGTTCCGCAACTGCGGCCAGGTCAATTTCCGCACCCGCGAGGGCGAGGAGTGCCTGGCCGCCAACGTCGAGCTGCTGCTGGACGAGCTGCGCGAGCGCTACGCGCAGAACGGCGTCGAGCAGGAGCCGTTCGTAATCGTCAAGGCCGACGCCGGCACCTACGGCATGGGCGTGATGACCGTGCGCAGCGTCGACGAGATCCGCAACCTGAACCGCGACGCCCGCAAGAAGATGGCTTCGGCCAAGGAAGGCATGGACGTCACCGGCGCGATCATCCAGGAAGGTGTCTACACCTTCGAGCGCTGGGGCGAGGAGCAGGCCACCGCCGAGCCGGTGGTCTACATGATCGACCGCTACGTGGTGGGGGGCTTCTACCGGGTCCACGGCGGCCGCAGCAACCAGGAAAACCTCAACGCCCCCGGCTCCAGCTTCAAGCCGCTGGCGTTCGCCGAATGCTGCAGCCACCCGGACCGCTCCAAGGCGCCCGACGCCGTGCCCAACCGCTTCTACGCCTACGGCGTGGTGGCGCGCCTGGCGCTGGTGGCGGCCGCCCGCGAGATCGCCCAGGCGCACGCCCGCGAGCGCACCCGCACCAGGGCCGAGGCTGCGTGATCCAGCGAGGCGGCCGCGGCCGCCTCCGGCTTCTTTCTTCCGGCGTTTCGACATGAGAACACTTGGCGTGGTGATGGACCCGATCGAGTCCATCAAGCCCTACAAGGACACCACCCTGGCCCTGATGCTGGCGGCGCAGAAGCGCGGCTGGCAGCTGCGCTACCTGCAGCCGCACGACCTGTGGGTGCGCGACGGCACCGCCTTCGGCCGCGGCCGTGCGGCGACCGTGTTCGACGACCGCAAGCACTGGTTCGAGCTGGGCGAGGAGTCAGTGCTGCGCCTGGGCGAGCTGTCCGCGATCCTGATGCGCAAGGATCCGCCGTTCGACCTGGAGTACGTGGCCACCACCTACGTGCTGGAGCGCGCCGAGCAGCAGGGCGCCCTGGTGGTGAACCGCGCGGCCAGCCTGCGCGACTGCAACGAGAAGGCGTTCACGGCCTGGTTTCCGCAGTGCGCGCCGCCGACCCTGTTCGCCCGCGAGGCCGAGGTGCTGCGCGCGTTCCACGCCGAGCACGGCGACGTCATCTACAAGCCGCTGGCGGCGATGGGCGGCCAGGGCGTGTTCCGGGTGCGTGCCGACGGGCTCAACCTCGGCGCCGTCATCGAGGAGCTGACCGACCGCGGGCGGCGGCTGATCGTGGCCCAGCGCTACCTGCCGGAAATCGCCGACGGCGACAAGCGCATCCTGATGGTCGACGGCGAACCGGTACCGTTCTGCCTGGCGCGCATTCCCAAGGCCGGCGAAACCCGCGGCAACCTCGCCGCCGGCGGCAGCGGCCAGGCGCGCCCGCTGACCGGGCGGGACCGCTGGATCGCGGCACAGGTCGGGCCCGAACTGCAGCGCCGCGGACTGCTGTTCGTCGGGCTGGACGTGATCGGCGATTACCTGACCGAGATCAACGTCACCAGCCCGACCTGCGCGCGCGAGATCGACGCCGCCTGCGGCACCGATATCGGCGCCCTGGCGTTCGACGCCATCGACAAGCGGCTGCCGCTCCGCTGAGCCCGGCGCGGGCCGCGGGTGCCCGCCGTGGCGTACTTGTAATGGCACAGGCCTCCCCCGATACTACGTGCATGGCCGATGAAACCTATCTGAGCAATCAGTTCCTCGTAGCCATGCCGGGGCTGGAAGACTCCAATTTCAGCCATTCCGTCACCCTGCTGTGCGAACACTCCGACAAGGGCGCCCTGGGCCTGGTGGTCAACCGGCCGACGGACCTGCGCCTGTCGGACATGCTCGACCAGATGGGCCTGGAACACGGGGAACTGCCTGGCGATCCGGTCGTCTACTGGGGCGGCCCGGTGCAGCCGGAGCGCGGCTTCGTGGTGCATGCCGGGCCCGGCGACTGGGACTCGACGCTCAAGCTCGACGACGACCTCTACATCACCACCTCGCGCGACGTGCTGGGCGCCATCGGCCGCGGCGGCGGCCCGGCCGACTATTTCGTCGCCCTGGGCTATGCCGGCTGGGGCGAGGGTCAGCTCGAGAGCGAGATCAAGAGCAATTCCTGGCTCAACACACCGGTCGACACTTCGGTGCTGTTCCGCACCCCGGTGGCGGAGCGCTGGCTGGCGGCGACGCGTCTGCTCGGCGTGGACGTGAGCCACCTGGCCAGCGTCGCCGGTCACGCATGACTGCGGCGTCGCAGGCGGTCTACCTCGGTTTCGATTTCGGCACCAAGCGCATCGGCCTTGCCGTCGGCGACGCGGTGACGCGCTCGGCGCGGCCGCTGCCGCCGCTGTCCAACGGCCGCGAGCCGGACTGGGAGGCGCTGGGCAAGGCGCTGTCGCAGTGGCGGCCGGCGGCCTGCGTCGTCGGCCTGCCGGTCGACCGCCAGGGCAACGTGCAGGCGATCACGCGCCAGGCGCGCGGCTTCGCCGAGCAGCTGCGCATCCGCTTCGGCATCCCGGTGCACCTGTGCGACGAGCGCCTGTCCTCGCTGGCGGCCGACGACGAGCTGCGCAGCGCGCGCGCCGACGGCCGCATGAACCGGCGCGTGCGCAAGGGCGACCGCGACGGCGTGGCGGCGCGGCTGATCCTGGAGCAGTGGCTGGCCGAAAATGCCGGCGCCGCATGAACGACACCCTGCAACTGGGCGCCGACGGCCGCCTGCGGCACCTGCTGACCACCGAGGGCCTGCCGCGCGCCCTGCTCGTTGAAATCCTCGATCACGCCGAGCGCTATGCGCCGGCCGCTGCCGGCGGCGGCCCGCGCGGCGGCGTAAAGAAGCTGCCCACCCTGCACGGCAAGACCGTCGTCAACCTGTTCTTCGAGGCCTCCACGCGCACCCGCACGACGTTCGAGCTGGCCGCCAAGCGGCTGTCCGCCGACGTCATCAACCTGCAGGTCGGCGCCAGCAGCACCAGCAAGGGCGAAACCCTGCTGGACACGCTCAAGACGCTCGAGGCGATGCAGGTGGACATGTTCGTGATCCGCCACGAGGCCTCGGGGGCCGCGCATTTCTTCGCCCGCCACGCCGCGCCCGGCGTGGCGATCCTCAACGCCGGCGACGGCCGCCACGCGCACCCGACGCAGGCGCTGCTGGACATGTTCACCATCCGCCGCCACAAGCCCGACTTTTCGAAGCTGTGCGTGGCGATCGTCGGCGACGCGCTGCATTCGCGCGTGGCCCGCTCCGACATCCATGCGCTGCGCACGCTCGGCGCCGCCGAGATCCGCGTGGTGGCGCCGCGGCCGCTGGTGCCGGCCGGCATCGAGACCCTGGGCGCGCGCGTGTTCAACGCGCTGGAACCGGGGCTGGACGGCGCCGACGTGGTGATCCTGCTGCGCCTGCAGAAGGAGCGCATGGTCGGCGCGTTCCTGCCGTCCACCTCCGAGTTCCACCGCGACTTCGGCCTGACCCGCGAGCGCCTGGCGCGGCTCAAGCCCGACACCCTGGTGATGCACCCCGGGCCGATCAACCGCGGCGTGGAGATCGAGGGCGACGTCGCCTACGGCGACCATTCGCTGATTCTCGAGCAGGTCGAGAACGGCATCGCCGTGCGCATGGCGGTCATGGCGATGATTCTGGCGGACGCCGGGGATCGGGAATCGGCAATGGGGAATCGTGAAGGCCGGGGTGGGGTGGCGCAATGAAGGCGTCTTCCGACCCCCGGCACCCGAACGGCGAGGCCCGGCCGTCGGTTCTCATCAGGAACGTCCGGATCCTCGATCCGGCCGCGGGCGCCGACGGCGTCGGCTGCGTCGGCCTGCGCGCCGGCACGATCGATTTCCGCGGCGTGCGGCCGCCGCGCGCGGCGTACGACGAAACTGTGGACGGCAAGGGGCTATGGCTGATGCCGGGCGCGGTGGACCTGTGCGCGCGCATGCGCGAGCCCGGCCACGTACACAAGGCGACCATGCAGTCGGAATCCGCCGCCGCCGCGGCGGCCGGCATCGCCGCGGTGTGCGTGCCGCCGGATACGCGGCCGGTGATCGACAACGCGGCGGTGGTCAACCGCGTGAATCGCATCGCCAAGGCGGCCGGTGGCACTTATGTCTACATGCTCGGCGCCCTCACCCGCGGCCTGGAAGGCCAGGCGCTGTCGGAGATGAGCGCGCTCAAGCAGGCCGGCTGCGTGGGCGTCAGCAACGGCCTGGCGCCGATGGCCAACCCGCTGATCGCCCGGCGCGCGCTGGAATACGCCTCCAGCCTCGGCTTGACGGTGCACGTGGTGCCGCTGGAGGCCTCGCTGGCCAACGGCGGCTGCGCCCACGAAGGCGCCGTCGCCACCAAGCTGGGCCTGGCGCCGATCCCGGTGGCGGCCGAGGCCATGGCGATGCGGCAATGGATCTCGCTGGTGGAGGACACCGGCGCGCGCGTGCACTTCGGGCGCCTTAGCAGCGCCCGCGGCGTGGCCCTGCTGGAGTCCGCACTGGCGCGCGGCCTGCCGGTGTCGGCCGATGTCGCCGCGCACCAGCTGTTCCTCACCGACGCCGACATCGACGGTTTCGACGCCATGGCCCACGTGCTGCCGCCGCTGCGCGAGGCGGCCGACCGCGACGCCCTGCGCGCCGCGGTGGCCAGCGGGGTGATCGCCGCCATCTGCTCGGACCACCAGCCGCACGAGGCCGACGCCAAGATCGACCCGTTCCCGCTGACCGAGCCCGGCATCTCGGCGCTGGAAACGCTGCTGCCGCTGGGGCTGCGGCTGGTACACGAAAAGCTGCTGACGCCCTTGCAGCTGGCCGCGCGCCTGGCGCAGGCTCCGGCCGCCATCCTCGGCATTCGCAGCGGCGCCCTGCAGGCCGGCGCCGCCGCCGATCTGGTGCTGGTGGATCCGCAGCTGCGATGGCGGCTGGACCCGGCCGCCCTGCTGAGCCGCGGCCGCAACACGCCGTTCGCCGGCGCCGCGTTTAGCGGCCGGGCGCTGCGTAGCTTCCCGGGCGTCCGCTGATCGCCCGCGGCTGGTCCGCCGATCGGGCGGAAACCCGCCGGCGGCGCTACGGCGGCCGGCGCCGTGGTTGATCCATGCTAAGTTCCGGCTTCGCGCGGGGGCTTCGTTATATAGTAGCGCGGGGTTGCAAGCGTTTCGGGAACGCTGCCGGCACGGCGGCGCGCGCGAGCGCCTGCGCACCGCGCGCCGAAGGGGACGCCAGCACCGGCGCATCGACCAGCCGAGGGAGGTTCGCTTCATGCCCCGCGTAATGGTGGTGGACGATTCACCCACCGACAAAGCCCATTTGCGGCAGATCCTGACGCGCGCCGGCTACGACGTGGTGGAGGCGGCGACCGGGCAGGACGCGATCCAGCTGGCAAAAGCGCAGCAGCCCGACTGCGTGGTGATGGACGTGGTGATGCCCGGCATGAACGGATTCCAGGCCACCCGGCAGCTTTCCAAGGACCCTTCGACGGCGGCGATCCCGATCATCGTCGTCAGCAGCAAGAGCCAGCCCACCGACCGCTTGTGGGCGCTGCGCCAGGGGGCGAAAGAATACGTCGTCAAGCCGGTCACGGAATCCGAACTGATCGACAAGATCCGGGCCGTGCTCGGCAACTGACCCAGGAGAACCGATGGCCGAAGCCGCCAATAGCCGACCGGCAGGAACCCGCCGGCAACTGACGCTGCTGATCCTGGCGGCCGTTTTCATGGCCGTGGCGGTCGGCGGATTCCTCAAGATCGAACTGTCGGCCGGCGCCGAGCGGGAGCGCATCGAGCTCGCCGGACAGTTCGCGCTGGACGCCGGCGCCATCGAGGTGGCCGGCCGCGCCGCGCGTCCCGACTTCGCCGAGCTCGGCCGCCTGCTGCGGGCGTTCGACGAAAACCTGAAGACGTTCCAGGGCGGCGGCCACGGCCTGGTGGCGCGGCCGCTGCCCGACGCGGCGCGCGCGCAGCTGGACGCCGTGGCGCAGGCCTGGGCGCCGCTGCGCCAGGCGGCGCGCGAGATCGTGGCCGACGAAAAGGCCTACACGCAGATCGCCGGCAATTACGATGCCCTGGCCGCCGCCGCCGATGGGGCGGGCGCCGATTACGACCAGATCGCCGGACGCCTGAGTTCGCACGGCTCGGCGGTGGCCCAGGTGATCCTGGTGTCCAGCCAGCGGGTGCGGCTGGAACAGATCAAGACGCAGCTGACCCGCCTGCTGGGCGGCGGCCGCGACGCGCAGGCCGCGGCCGAAACGGTGGCGCGGCTGGCCGCCGAGTTCACCGCGCGGCACCGCGAGCTGATGGAAGGCGGCGCGGCCGACGCCGACCCGGCGGTGGATGCGGCGGGCCGCAAGGCGCAGGCGGATTTCGCGCCGATCGCGCAGGCTTCCGCCACCATCGGCCAGAACGCGGTCACGCTGGGCAAGCTGCAGGCGGCGGCGGCGGAATTGGCCGCCGACGCGGCCCCGGTGCAGGCGGCGGCCAAGGCGCTGGAGCAGTCGCTGGGCGGCGGCGGCGGCCAGCACGACAAGCTGCTGCCGTACGCGGTGGCGCTGTCCGGCATCCTGGCGCTGGTCTGCCTGGCCGGCGTGGCGGTGCTGTTCAACGCCGGCGTGCGCCAGCGCCTGAACGAGGCCGAGGCCAAGGACGCGCAGCAGCAGCAGGCCATCCTCAACCTGCTGGACGAGATCACCAACCTGGCCAACGGCGACCTGACGGTGGATGTCACCGTCACCGAGGACTTCACCGGCGCCATTGCCGACTCGATCAACTACACGGTGCAGACGCTGCGCGGCTTGGTGGGCACCATCAACAGCACCTCCGAGCAGATCGTCGCCTCGGCGGCGAGCACCCAGGACACGGCGCAGCGCATGAGCCAGGCCTCGGACCAGCAGGCCAAGGAGATCACCGCCGCCGCCGCGCAGATCAACGCCACCAGCACGCAGCTGCAGGAAGTGGCCGGCCGCGCCGAGCGCATCGCGGTGCAGGCGCAGACTTCGGTGCAGATCGCGCACAACGGCGCCAGCACCGTGGGCCGCACGATCCAGAACATGGCGGCGCTGCGCGAGCAGATCCAGGACACCGCCAAGCGCATCAAGCGCCTGGGCGAGTCGTCGCAGGAGATCGGCAACATCATCGAGTTCATCAACGACATCGCCGAGCAGACCAACACGCTGGCGCTGAACGCCTCGATCCAGGCCGCCATGGCGGGCGAGGCCGGGCGCGGCTTCGCGGTGGTGGCCGACGAGGTGCAGCGCCTGGCCGAGCGCGCCGGCTCGGCCACGCGCCAGATCGAGAACCTGGTCAAGACCATCCAGGCCGACACCAACGAGGCGATCATTTCGATGGAGCGCTCCACCTCCAACGTGGTGGCGGGCGCCAAGTCGGCCGAGGAAGCCGGGCAGGCGCTGACCCGCATCGAATCGTCCTCGCAGGACCTGGCCAAGTCGATCCAGGAAATCTCGGTGGCCGCGCGCGGCCAGTCGGCCGAGGCCACCAAGATCGCCGACACCATGCAGGGCATCCGCGAGATCGCCGTGCAGACCTCGCAGTCGGCCAACACCACTTCGCACGCGGTCGGCGAGCTCAACACGCTGTCGGACCAGCTGCGCGAGTCGGTGGCGGGATTCAAGCTGCCGGGCAGCTAGCGCACCGGATTCAGACGTAGATCATCTTGCGGGTCATGCCGCCGTCGGCGAGGTAATGCGCGCCGGTGATGAAGCCGGCCGCCGGCGACAGCAGGAAGCGCACCAGCGCGGCGATGTCCTCGGGGCGGCCGACGCGGCCGGCGGGATGCTGGGCGTGGTCGGCTTTCGATAACACCGGCTGCCGGCGCCGTGCGCGGGCCTGCCAGGCGTCGGTGGCGACCCAGCCGGGACTGACGCAGTTGACCCGTACCTGCGGCCCCAGGCTCACTGCGAGCGCGTGGGTCAGCGCCACCACGCCGCCCTTGCTGGCGCCGTAGGCCTCCCAGTCCGGTTCCGACATCAGCGCGCGCGACGAGCCGACCAGCACCATCGCGCCGCCATGGCGCCGCAGTGCGGGCGCGGCGTGCTTGGCCAGCAGGAAGCCGGCGGTGAGGTTCACCGCCAGCACGCGGTTCCATTCGGCCAGCCGCAGGCGGGTGACCGGCTTGCGGATGGCGATGCCGGTATTGGCGACCGCCGCGTACAGGCCCTTGCCGAGCCGCGCGGCTACACGCACCGCGGCGCGCACGTCGGCTTCGTCGGCGGCGTCGCCGTGGACGAACTCCACGCGGGCGGTGCCGCCGCCCAGCTCCTGCGCGGTTTCGCGGCCGGCGCCGCGCTCCGTATCCAGGATCGCCACGTGCAGGCCGGCATCCACCAGGGCGGCGGCGACCGCCTTGCCGATGCCCTGGGCGCCGCCGGTGACGATCGCCGAACAGCCGGCGGGCAGCGCGGCGGGTGCGGGGGCGCGCGTCATTCGCCGATGATCTTGACCAGCACGCGCTTGCGGCGCCGGCCGTCGAACTCGCCGTAGAAGATCTGCTCCCAGGGGCCGAAGTCGAGCTTGCCGGCGGTCACCGCCACCACCACCTCGCGGCCCATCAGCTGGCGCTTCAGGTGGGCGTCGGCGTTGTCCTCGCCGCTGTCGTTGTGGCGCCACTGGCGCACCGGCGCGTGCGGCGCCAGCTGCTCCAGCCAGGCTGCGAAATCCTGGTGCAGGCCGCGCTCGTCGTCGTTGACGAACACCGAGGCCGAGATGTGCATGGCGTTCACCAGGCACAGCCCCTCGCGCACGCCGCTTTCGCGCAGGGCGGCTTCCACCTGCGGGGTGATGTTGACGAACGCCAAGCGCTCCGGTGTTTCGAACCAGAGCTCCTTGCGGTGCGATTTCATATGGCAAAAAACGGCGGCCAGTCGACCGCGCCATAATAAGCGCATCCGGAGCACGCGCATGGGGGGAACGCAATGAGGCTGCCGCCGCTGGTATTCGTGCTCGGCTACTCCGGCCTGATCCCGTTCCTTGCCGATCCGCTGTGGTTGTCCCTCTCCCCCGCCACCGCACCGGCCTGGCTGGACCACGTCTGGCGGATGTATGCGGGCATGATCGCGAGCTTCATGGCCGGCAGCTTCTGGGGCATGGCCCTGATCGTGGTCGAAGGGCCGGCCGGCAAGCTGGGCATGGCGATGTCCGGCGGCTTGATGCTGCTGGCCTGGGCGAGCCTGGTGCTGCCGTTCCGCGCCTCGCTGATCGGCCTGGCGGTGGTGTTCCTCCTGCTGGTGCTGGCCGAGGTCTGGCGCGAGCGCACCATCGATCCCTTGAGCGGCTATTTCACCCTGCGCGCCTCGCTCACCGCCGGCGTGCTGGCGTGCATCGCCTGGCGCCTGCTGCTGCAACCCGCGGCGAGCTGAGCGGCGGCTACCGGCTGCCGCTACTTTGCCTGGGCTCTTTGCGGCGCGGCCGATTGACCCGACAATAGCCGTGCAGCGGGCATGAGCCCGGCGCCGCAGCTGCGGGCGGACACCCCGCGCGCAATCCTTTCGTGAATTCCATCGACGCCATGGCATTGCCGATCAAAGACCCGATCACCGATCTTTTCGCGCTGGACCGTATCGTGGCGCGCAACTCCCTGCGCGACTGGCTGGTGGCGCTGGCCATCGTCGCCGGCGCGGTGCTGCTGGCGACGCTGTTCAAGCGCGTGGCGATCCAGCGCATCTCGCTGGTGGCGCGCCGCACCGATTCCCACCTGCCCGAGGCGCTGGTCAAGCTGGCCCAGGCCACCCGCACCTGGCTGCTGCTGGTCTTCGGCGTGTGGCTCGGCAGCGAGTACGTCGAGCTGCCGGCGCGGCTGGAGCTGGCGCTCGGCCGCATTGCGACGGTGGCGGCGTTCCTGCAGTGCGGCCTGTGGCTGGCGGCGGCGCTGGACTCCTGGATCGCGCGCTCGCGCGCCCGCGCGATGGAAACCGACGCCGCCGCCGCCACCAGCCTGACCGCGTTCAGCTTCGTCGGGCGCATGGTGCTGTGGATGGTGATGCTGCTGCTGGCGCTGGACAACCTCGGCGTCAACATCACCGCGCTGGCGGCCAGCCTGGGCGTCGGCGGCATCGCGGTGGCGCTGGCGGTGCAGAACATCCTGGGCGACCTGTTCGCCTCGCTGTCGATCGTCATCGACAAGCCGTTCGTGATCGGCGACGCCATCGCCGTGGACGGCCTGTCGGGCACGGTGGAGAACGTCGGCCTGAAGACCACGCGGCTGCGCAGCGACAGCGGCGAGCAGCTGGTGTTCTCCAACAGCGACCTGCTCAAGGCGCGGCTGCGCAACTACAAGCGCATGCGCGAGCGCGTGGTGACCTTCAGCTTCGGCCTGTCCTGCCAGACGCCGCCCGAGCGCCTGCGCGCCGTCCCGGAGCTGGTGCGCCAGGCGGTGCAGGCGCAGGACAAGACGCGCTTCGAACGCGCGCACTTCAAGGAGATCGGCGCCTCCGCCTTCGTCTTCGAGGTGGTGTACACGATGCTCGATCCGGCCTACGGCCTGTACATGGACACCCGCCAGGCGATCCAGCTGGCGCTGCTCAAGGCGCTGGCCGCCGAAGGCCTGCGGCTGGCCTATCCGACGCAGACGATCTACCTGGGCGAGGGGGCCGCCGCGCCGGCAGCCAAGGGAGCCACGGCATGAGCGCCGCGCTGAAGTGCGAGATCATCCCGGTGACGCCGTTCCAGCAGAACTGCTCGCTGATCTGGGACACGCAGAGCCTGCGCGGCGCGCTGATCGACGCCGGCGGCGAGCCGGAGCGCCTGCTGGAGCGCGCCCGGCACCACGGGGTGACCCTGGAAAAGCTGCTGGTCACCCACGGCCACCTGGACCATGCCAGCGCGGTGCGCGAGCTGGCCGACCGCCTGGGCCTGCCCATCGAAGGCCCGCACCAGGACGACGCGTTCTGGATCGACGGCCTGCCGGAAGCGGCGAGCCGCTACGGCTTCCCGCCGGCGCGCAGCTTCACGCCGGGGCGCTGGCTGCAGCAAGGCGACACGGTGACGGTCGGGGAGCTGCGTTTCGAGGTGCTGCACTGCCCCGGGCACACGCCGGGCCACGTGGTGTTTTTCCACGCGCCGTCGCGGCTGGCCTTCGTCGGCGACGTGCTGTTCCAGGGCTCGATCGGACGCACCGATTTTCCGCGCGGCAACCACGAGCAGCTCATCGCCTCGATCCGCGAGCGCCTGTTCCCGTTGGGCGACGACATCACCTTCGTGCCCGGACACGGCCCGCTGTCCACCTTCGGCCGCGAGCGGCAGAGCAACCCTTACGTGAGCGACCTTGCCGCCGGTTGAGACGCGGCGGCAGTGAACGGCGCTGCGCTGCCGCGGTCAATTGTTCTGATCCGGCAGGGAAGGCGGGCGCCGCCCGCTGCGCCGGGCTGCGCTGGCCCGCCGGACGCGCGGGCCGCACCAAGGAGGGTTTCATGGCCGGAAAGCCGTTCCAGACCGACATCCAGACGATCCGCAAGCGTGCCCGCGAGCACATCGACCGTGCCGCCGTGACCGCCGGCTACAAGGCCGACCGCCAGACCGTCGTCAAGCTGCTCAACGAGGCGCTGGCCACCGAGATCGTCTGCACGCTGCGCTACCGCTACCACTATTTCATGGCCTCCGGCATCCACGCCAAGAGCGTGGCGGCGGAGTTCCTGGAGCACGCCGCCGAGGAGCAGCGCCACGCGGACCTCATCGCCGAGCGCATCACGCAACTCGACGGCGCACCCAACTTCTCGCCCGAGGGCATACTTTTGCGCAGCCATTCGGAATACGTCGAAGGCGCGGACCTGGTCGAAATGATCGAGGAAGACCTGGTGGCGGAGCGCATCGCCATCGACAGCTATCGCCAGATCATCGACTACCTGGGCCAGGACGACCCGACCTCGCGCCGGGTGATGGAGGAGATCCTGGCCAAGGAAGAGGAGCATGCCGAAGACCTCGGCACGCTCCTGCGCGAGCTGGGCAAGAAGGGCGAGCCGGCGGCCGAGCCCCTCAAGCAGGCCCGGCGCTAACATCTCGAACGCTCAGCCGGCGGCGGCCAGCCGGCCGTCGCGGTAGTCGGCCACCGCCTGCTCGATCTCCTCGCGGGTGTTCATCACGAACGGCCCGTACTGCACCACCGGCTCGCGGATCGGGCGCGCGGCCAGCAGCAGCAGGCGCGCGCCCTGCGCGCCGGCAACCACGCGCACGGCGCCGCCGTCGGACAGGACACCGGCGGCGCGGTGCGGCAGCGGCTTTTCCGCGCCCGCCGGTCCGACCGCCGCACCGCCTTCGTAGGCGTACAGGAACGCGTTGTAACCCGGCGCCAGCGCGGTGGCGAATTCCGCGCCCGGCGGCAGGTGCAGGTCGGCGTACAGCGGGTCGGTGGAAAGCCGCGGCTCGCCGCCGTTGATCGGGCCGGACAGGCTGCGCCCGTCGACCGTCAGCGTTCCGGCGATCAGCTTGACCGTGCCGGAACCGGGCAGCCCGGCTTGCGGGATTTCGCCGGCGGGGATGTCGCGATAGCCCGCCGGCTTCATCTTTTCGCGCGCCGGCAGGTTGATCCAGAGCTGGAAGCCGCGCATGCGGCCCTGCGTCTGCTGCGGCATCTCCGAATGGATGATGCCGTGCGCGGCGGTCATCCACTGCACGCCGCCGGGCCCCAGGTCGCCGCGGTTGCCCAGGTGGTCCTCGTGGCGCATGTGGCCGTCGAGCATGTAGGTGACGGTCTCGAAGCCGCGGTGCGGGTGCGCCGGGAAGCCGGCCAGGTAGTCGTCGGGGTTGTCGGAATAGAATTCGTCCAGCATCAGGAAGGGATCCAGGTACAGCCCGCGCTGGCTGCCGATGCTGCGGCGCAGCTGCACGCCGGCGCCGTCGGAAGTGGGCACCGAGGGGATGACCTGGATCAGCGTTCTGGGATTCGGGTTCGGTTCGTTCATGGTCTGCTCCGTCGCGGCTGCGCCGGTGGCCGGCGCAGCCGCCGTGTGCTGCTGCGGACTAAGCGGCCAGCTGCTGGATCTGCGTGCCGGCCTGCGCCAGGCCCGCTTCGCGCCGCTCGGCGCTGATGGCGAGGCCTTCAGCGTAGACGAATTCCACGTCGGCGACGCCCAGGAATGCCAGGAAATTGCGCACGTAGCTGGTCTGGGTATCGAGCGGCGTGCCGGCGTAGAGGCCGCCGCGCGCGGCGAACACGTAGGCCTTCTTGCCGGTGAGCAGGCCGACCGGGCCCTTGTCGGTGTAGCGGAAGGTGGCGCCGGCGCGGGCGACGTGGTCGAAGTAGGCCTTGAGCTGGGAGGGCACGCCGAAGTTGTACATCGGCAGGCCGAGCACGATCACGTCGGCGCGCTTGAGCTCGTCGATCAGCGCGTCGGAATAGTCGACGACGGCGCGCTGGGCGGCGCTGCGTTGTTCGGGCTTGGCGACAAAGGCGCCGAAGCGCTCGGCGGTGAGGTGCGGCACCGCGTCGGCGACGACGTCGCGCCGCGCGATTTGCGCCTGCGGGTTGCGCTGGCGCCAGGCGGCGACGAACTGGTCGGCGAGCCGGGTCGACTGGCCGGCGGCGGCGTGGATGCTGGCGTTGATCTGGAGCAGGGTGGTCATGGAAGTTCTCCGGTTGGATTCGGGGTGGCGCATCGAACCTTGCGCATGGCCGCTATTTAATTATTGATTGATTCGATAAAAAAGCAGAATATTTAGCTCATATCAATCAGTATTTTAGGTTTCAAGGAGGTAGCGGAATGAACCCGCGGATCACGCTCGAGCAATGGCGCGCCCTGCAGGCGGTGGTGGACGCCGGCGGCTACGCGCAGGCCGCGGTGGCCTTGCACAAGAGCCAGTCGGCGGTGACCTACGCGGTGCAGAAGCTGGAGTCGCTGCTCGACGTCAAGGTGTTCGAGGTGGTGGGCCGCAAGGCCCACCTCACCGCCACCGGCGAGGTGTTGTACCGCCGCGCCAAGGCGCTGCTGGACGAGGCCGGCGCCCTGGAGCACGCCGCCGGCACGCTGGCCGCCGGCTGGGAGCCGGAAGTGCGGCTGGCGGTGGAGGTGATCTTCCCCACCTGGCTGCTGCTGGAATGCTTTGCCGGCTTCGCCGCCGAGCGGCCGGAAACGCGCATCGAGCTGTACGAGACCGTGCTCAGCGGCACCGAGGAAGCGCTGCTGCAGCGCCGGGTGGACCTGGCGGTGTGCTCGCAGGTGCCGCCGGGGTTTGCCGGCGACGCGCTGATGCGGCTGCGCATCGTGGCGGCCGCCCACCCGGAGCATCCGCTGCACCGGCTCGGCCGGCCGCTGAGCTTGCAGGACCTGCGCAAGCACCGTCACCTGGTGATCCGCGATACCGGCAGCCAGCGCACCAGCGCCACCTGGCTCGGCGCGGAGCAACGCTGGACCTTCAGCCAGAAGGCCACCTCGATCCGCGCGGCGTGCATGGGCCAGGGCTTCACCTGGCTGCCGGAGGAAACCATCCGCGCCGAGCTGGCGGCGGGCCTGCTCAAGCCCCTGCCGATGCGCGAAGGCGGCGAGCGCTGGGGCGAGCTGTACCTGGTCTACGCCGACCGCGACTACGCCGGCCCCGGTGTGCAGCGCCTGGCGCAGATGCTGCGCGAGCGCGTGCAGCAGCAATGCCGCGAACATGCCGCCGAACCGGAGCCGCCCGCCGGCGGCAAGCCGCGGCAGCGCGCGCGGGCCGGCGCCTGATGGACTGCCGCTCCGGCTGCGGCGCCTGCTGCATTGCGCCGTCGATCTCCTCGCCGATTCCCGGCATGCCCGGCGGCAAGCCCGCCGGGGTGCGCTGCGTGCAGCTCACCGGGGCGCTGCGCTGTGCCCTGTTCGGCGATCCGCGCCGGCCGAAAGTGTGTGCGAGCCTGCAGGCCAATGTGGAAATGTGCGGCGCCGAGGACGGAGCGCCTGGCCGCGAGCACGCCCTGGAATTCCTGGGCGGCCTGGAGCTGGCGACGCGGCCTTGAGGCG
>JADHNH010000060.1 GCA_016779605.1 Nevskia sp.
CGTACCGGCAATCGCCGCCTCAAAGGCGAAAACCCCTACAGAGACCTGGACGACTTCGACCTGGCCAATGCCGCCGGAAAGCTGGTCGAGGAGATATTGAAGGTGGCCACGCGCACGCCGGCCGAACGGCTGGACCTGACCGAGCGGGCGGCCTACATGCTGATCGCGTGCGGCACCCGGTTACACCAGCGCCGGTCGGAAAGGCGAGTGCCAGTCGGGTGCCCGCCAGGCAATGGCGCGCCAAGCCGGGAGCAGGGATGAAGCGAGTTCTAATAATCGTCACGGTGGCCGCTTTGGCCGCCTCTGGCGCTGTGCAGGCGCGCGGCAGGATAGCCGCACCGCCAGCGGCGACGATGTTCAAACGCTCGCGCAGTCCCCGCCGGAAGGGGACGCCAGGCTGGCCGACGTGCGAGCCCTGAATCTGAATAAGCGGCACATGGAGATTCCGGCGGCGGCCGACATCGACGAGCGCTATGGCGTCGGGGCCTGAGGTGCTGGGGCATACATCGCACAGCGGTGCTGGTTCGTTTCAGAAGAACCACCGGAATTGGCCGATAAGTTTGCTAGACTAGCCCCAACGCTCCCCTGTCCGCGCCGGGTCACCGGTGGCAGAGGCCGATCGACCCTTAGACCAGACCACGTGCGATACCGGCGAAACTTCCTTACGCAAGTCGTGCTGCGTCTCGATTTTGCATCGGTACCTGCGCTCCAGAGCGACCGCCAACCGGCTCTTTCTGAGCGAATCCAGGAACGATTCCCGTCGAGAAGGACGATTTCTTCCTTCCAACTGACATTCAGTCCTGGGGCAGATTCGCAGAGCGGCGCTATGCCTCAGCCAGTTACGACTGGCTGGATTTGGCAACACGGCACAACAGACACGTTTTCAAAGATTGTCGCTTTGTCGCACAATTTCCTATCCCTAGAGTATGGGGCCGAGCAGTATTCTGACTCTCGCGATTTCCTCGATAATTTTGTCTTCGTTCATCGGGTTTTTTGTGATCTGTATCGCGTAGATCCTGTCAACCGCATCGGCTTGCGCTTCATAAATCAAATTAAGCTAGATCAGGGAAGCGCACTTGATTGGACGGGGATAATAAGACCCGATTTGGTCGCGGGCGTGCTTGGAGGGCTGCCACCCGACATGCGATTGACGCGTTCAATGCACCAACTCCTGGCGGTTCAGGATGACGTAAACCTGGTGCTGAACTACGGGCTCTTTAACACCGAGTATCCTAATCCAATCGCAAGGCGCAACTTTGTCCTTGACTTGGATTTTTCAATTTCCGGCGAGATCCGTTCCGGCGATCTACTGGCGCGAATCGCTGATCTTAATCAACGAGGCGAAAACCTTTTCGAGTCGATCATAGAAAATGGTTTGCGCGAAATTATGGTGAGAATTGAATGAGTAGGTACAAGTCAGCAGGTACAGGCACATCAGAATACTTTATCAATTCCGGAACTCAGACGACATCAACTTCGAGCCAAATAATTGAGCATCCGCGCGCCACTAATCCATCGCAGCCGGTGACGTACGGATCAGGCAAATCGAAGGTTACCGTGAAGAGGTATGCCATTAAGAAGAATTGATGTTCGGTACGTTCATCGTGCCGTGGATCGTCTCCACCAGGGAGACATTCTCAGGGATATCGAGATACTAGAAGGGGTGACCGAAGAGGTTGACCCCGATGGGGGAGAACACCTTCGCGAACGCAAGCGGACGCTTCCTTATGTCGTCGTACTGACCCAAGACTGCGACTTGGAGCAAGATTTCAACAGCAGGGCGAACGATGCCCGCCTTGACGAGGATAAGTTTCTACTGTCCATCCTCGTGTGCCCAGCTTACCCAGCCGCGCAATTGCGGGCCGGAGTGCATCTAGGCGAAGGTCACGTCATGTCGCGAATAAATTCGGACCGCTGGAAGCCGCTAAAGGATAACCAGAATCCCCGATATCACTTTCTTGCCGATGAACAGAGCCTTCAGGTTCCAGAAGTTGTCCTTGATTTCAAGCAGTATTTTACAATTCCGCGCGACCAGGCATACGGCCTAAGCCAAGCATCACACTATGTCGCCACGGCAAACGCCTTATTCCGCGAGGATTTGTGTAGGCGATTCGCGGACTACCTGACCCGAATTGCACTTCCGGAAATTGTTGCCGGCGGGTCCCCACCCCCCAATGCAGAAGGGGCACCTGTGGCGGCTATTCGGTAGAGCGCAGGCCGATTATGTTGCCGATCGCGCGCTGGATTGTGTTCGTCCTGTAATAGCCCACCGCCAAGCCAGGCGCGATGCGAGATCGGTCTTGCCGACTTAACAGCTTTGGTTCGCAAATGCGCGAATTTGACTGCCAAAGGTTGGGGGCAGAAAAGGGGGCATAATTGTCGCTTGAATCAAAGTCTTGGATCATATTTCAATAAGTTAGACTCGCTATGTGGTTGCAACACGACCACCATCTAGTCGCATCACCCAGCCGCAGAACTTCCAGATCCCACAACGCCGACTCTTCTGAGCGCGGCGATTTCGTCTGCACTGCATCCGATTTCCGCCAGCACTTCGTCGGTGTGCTCGCCGGTGGTCGGTGCGCGATGCCTGATCTCCGGAGGATTGCGGGACAGCCGCGCGGGCGGCGTCACCAGCGGTGCGGGCCTGGGCAGGCCGGGATAATCCATCGAGTGCAGGAACCCGGATGCCTGGATGTGGGGATCGGCGAGCGCCTGGCGCGGCGAGTTCACCGGGCCGGCCGGAATCCGGGCTTGTTCCAGCGCCTGCAAGGCTTCCTGCCGGCTGCGGCTGGCGCACCATTGCGCCATCAATGCACTGAGTTCCTCGCCGTTGTCGCCGCGCGCCTGGTCGTCCTTGAACCGTGCTTCGCCGAAAAGCTCGGGCTTGCCGACCAATTGCGTCCAGCGCTTGAACTGCGCTTGGCCGAGCACCTGCACGATGATCCAGCCGTCGGTCACGCGGAAGATGTCGGAGGGGCCGCAAATCGGGCTGCGGTTGCCGGTCGACTCGCGGCGCTTGCCCAGGGCGGCTTCCTCGAGCAGGTAGCCGCTGGCCAGGTTGAGCGCGGTGTGGAGCAGGGAGGCTTCCACCAGTTGCCCGCGGCCGCTGGCGCGCCGCTCGTAGAGGGCGGCCATGGTGCCGAGGGCGCAGGACAGGGCGGTGGAAAAATCCACGACGGGGACGTTCGCCTTGGTGGGGACCTGCGGCGGGCCGCACAGGTGCACGGCGCCGCTCATGACCTGGCCCACGCCGTCGAAACCCAGGCGGCGGCTGTCCGCTCCGTCCCCGCCGTAAGCGGAGACGGTGGTCAGGATGATATCGGGGCGGATGGCGCTGAGCGTGGCGTAGTCCAGGCCGAGGCCGACCAGGGTCTGCGGCGGCATGTTGACGACCACGACGTCGGCCGTTTGGACCAGGCGGCGCACGATGGCGCGCCCTTGCGGACAGTCGATGTCCAGGGCGATGGAGCGCTTGTTGCGGTTGACCTGCAGGAACAGCGCGCCTTCGCCCGCATCCGTGACCGGCATGATGAAGCGATCCTCGCCACCGCCCAGGCGGTCGATGCGGATCACGTCCGCGCCAAAATCGGCGAGCAGGGCCGCACAGAACGGGCCGGCGATGTAGCGGCCGAAATCGAGTACGCGGATTCCCTTGAGGACGGTGGACATGGTTTTCGTGCAGTTACTCTGGCTCATGTGGAGACCGACACACATAAGAAGCTTACTGCATTAAAAACCCACCTGAATTCAAATCGCCGGTTTTGCTGCAGCCGTCTCTCATCCACGGACGGTGACGGCCAGGCAGCGGCAAGACCGGCATTACGAGGCGTCGCGACGCCCCCTTCTCTGGGGTTCCGCCAGGACGCGGGGCATGTCACGCTGCATGCCGTTGATCTGCCTTCGGATGAATCGGTAGCACTCGCAGGACTGCTTCTTCAAGCCCGCCGCGTCGAGAATGCGTATGTGAGCACGGCTGTAAGTGATCAGGCCGGCTGCCTGGAGCTTGCCCGCTGCCTCGGAAACGCCTTCGCGGCGCATCCCCAGCAGCGTGGCAATGGATCGGTGGGACATCGTGAATTCGTTTGATTCGGCGTGGTCGCGCAAGGTCAGTATCAACCGGGCGACCCGCTGAACCAGCGCGTGATGCTGACTGCAGGCGACGGATTGGCTGATGCTGGCGAGCAGCACCTGGGTGTAGCGCAGTAGCAAACGCTGCAGCGGACTGCCGAAACGCACCGCCTGGCGCAGGTCATTCGCTTTCATCCTCATGGCATCGCCCGGAACGTGCACGACGGCCTTGTCCGGCGAAATCAGGCAGCCCAGGAAAATGTTGATGCCCACCATTCCTTCGGCACCGATGATTCCGACCTCAACCGTTCTGCCGTCTTCCAGGGTTTCGATCGTGGCCACGGCGGCGCGTCCCGGAAAGTACACGTATTTGATGGCTTGGTCCGCCCGATAGATGATCTCGCCGGGCTTCAGCTCCACTTGTTCCAGCCTGGGACGAAGATCCCTGTATTCGGACTCGAGAAGGGCGCGCAGGATATCGTTGCGGATGGGCGCGCCTGTCCCGGGGCGCTGCCGCTTCGCCGTATTCATTTGATCTGCCCCCTCCGGCTCGAAGCTGATCCCGCTGCGGCGCACCGATGCGTGGGAACCATTGCCTAGTTGTGCATCCTTTCGGAACGATACCGGTTTGGATCGCGTTGCCCGGCACGGCGCAGGTCGACCGCTTCAGCCTGACGGGCAGAACGCCCGACTACTGGTTTGAATGTCTGACGACACAGCGATGCCCGCCGCCGTATTCGGCGGCGGGCGCGCAGGGCTAATGAATCTCGATCGGGAAAAACAGGCTGATGCCCGGTTCGGGCTCCGGCGCGTAATAGACCGGCGGCGGCGCGTAGACGGGGTATGGCTCGTACACCGGGGCGCCGCGCCAGTCGTGTCGGCCGTAACCGTAGCCGCCGCGCCAGTTGCCGCGATCATGGTCGTGGCCGCGGTGCTCGTCGCCGTGGTCGCCATGGCCGCGGTGGTCGCCGTCGCGATGCCCATGTTCATCCGCGGAAACCGGATAAATGGCCATGCCGCCCATCGTCGCCGCCAAAACGAATGCCGCGCCGACCATGCTGACTGTGGAGCCGGCCTTGCGGCCGCGTGCTATTGAGGCTTTCATAGGAATTCATCCATGCGTGGAGCGGATGCCCGTCGCCGGGCATCGCATCCTGGTGTGGTGCAGCGTTCGCTCAGCCGCCTTCGTGCCTGGCGCCCATGTGCTTCATCCCGTGGTGGCTGCGGGCGCGGAAAATGCTGTCGGCTTTCTTCTTCTGGTCGTCCGGCATGCTGTCGTAAAGAGCCGCGAATACCGGCGTGAATCTGTCGACGCCGTCTGCGTGCGCTTTGGCGATTTCGGCGTAGGACTTCAGGTCGTCGACTGCGGTCATGGTCTGTCCCTTTTCGGAACGGGTCTGGATCAGCCCGGCCATGGTGTGCGCGTTGTCGCGCATCACTTCGGCCACTTTTTTCCAGGCGTCTTCCTGGGCCGCGGTGATGCCGAGCCGCATATGCAGGTCCCTGATGCGATCCTCGACCTTGTTGTCCATATGGGTGACGTTTTCGGCGGGCTGGGGCGGGATCGCCGCCGGTATCGCCGCTGCCGGAGCCGGGTCCGCCGCTGCCAGGATCACATGGACCCGTGGAACGGCGGTATCCGCTGCAATAGCGGGAATCGTGGCGCCGATGCCGGCGACGAACGCGATGGCGGCAGCATACGCCGCGGGTTGAACCGATCTGCGGGAACGTTTTTGCATGATTTGACTCCGGATGGAAAATCCTGGGTTCGCACCGGGAACGTGGCGCGACGGCCGTTGGTCAAGGCCAGATAACCAGCCGACGGCGGAATGCGCCGATTTGACTCCTTCAGCTTAGGCCCGCGGCGGGCTATCGTCGGTGCGCTGCTCAACATAGTGGCGGCGCGTAGGGGACTTTCCGCGGGGATGCGCCCGAACGTCTACGCGGCGGTGCGCTGCGAAGGACTCAACCTGGCAAGGCAAAGGCTCAAGCCGGCTGGGGTGGTGCCGAGTCTCGCCGGCCGTTCAATCCGCGGGGTGCGCGTACAGGTAGGGCAGCAGGCGGTCGGTTTCCTTCTTGACCACGGCGTAGCATTCGCAACTCAAGCTCTCAAGTTTTGGCCTGTCCAGCACAGTGATCTGGCCGCGGCTGTATTCGATCACGCCGAGCTTCTGCAGCCTGCCCGCGGCGGAGGTGACGCCTTCGCGGCGTACGCCCAGCATGTTGGCGATCAATTCCTGGGTCATGGTCAGGCGGTTGCCCGGCAGGCGGTCGAGCGAGAGCAGCAGCCAGCGACACAACTGCTGGTCCACCGAATGATGGCGGTTGCACACCGCCGTCTGCGCCATCTGCGTGATCAGCGACTGGGTGTAGCGCAGCATCAGCAGCAGCAACTCGCCGTGGCGGCTGAACTCGTCCTTGAGCCTCTGTCCCAGCAGCCGGTAAGCGGAGCCGGCGCTCTGCACGATCGCCCGGCTCGGCGTGCTTTCGCCGCCCATGAACAGCGCGACGCCGATCAGGCCCTCGTTGCCCACCACAGAGATTTCCGCCGACGCGCCGCTTTCCATCACGTAAAGCAGGGAAACGATGGAGTCGGTGGGAAAATAGACGTGACGCAGGGTGTCGCCGGATTCGTACAGAACCTCGCCAAGTGGCAGCGGCACCAGCTCCAGGTGCGGAAACAGCCGGTCCTGGACGTCGGTCGGCAAGGCGGCCAGCAGATGATTCTGCTGCGGGGCGGGAGATTCGGACAAAGTGGCCACCATTCGCCTTTGAGCGACGGGAAAGTGTTCCTCGTGCACTGGAGCATAATCCAATTTGCCCCATCTTTGCGTGGTAGCGCACCCAACGAGCGCGGCCGCAGCACCGGCTAGCACCGCAGGTTGTCGCTCCGGCGTGCGCGTGTTCCAAAATAGATGGATATAAGCGCGATTCCGCACAGAAGCGGCGAAAAGCGGCGCTCACTCTGCACATAGGCGGACCCCTCGTCCGGCTGAAACCGGAGAGAACACAATGCTCGAAACCGTCGCGATCGTCTTGCTGGTCATGTGGGCGCTGGGGTTGGTCACGTCCTACACCATGGGTGGATTCATTCACGTTCTTCTGGTACTGGCGGTGGTCGCGGTGCTGATCCGCGTAGTCCGCGGCCGCGGGATTTGACCTGCCTGCGTCCAGAGTTCACCGCACCGCCTGCTCGCCGGCGGTGCCCCACCGTTCTTAACCATTCCGATCGGGAGCAGACCAGATGGACGCACAGAAAATCGTAGGAATCCTGTTGATCGTGGCGGGCGCTCTTGGGCTCGGCTACGGCGGATTCAGCTATACCCGGCAAACGCATCAGGCCGACTTGGGGCCGCTGCACCTGTCGGTCGACGAAAAGCAGCGCGTCAACATACCGATCTGGGCTGGCATTGGCGCTGTCGTGATCGGCGGCCTGCTGCTGGTTGTCGGCCGAAAAGGCTGACGCGCACCGCTGGGCCTGACATCCGCAGCCGGCGCTATGTGTGCTGTCGGACCGACGCCGCCGCGCGATCGGCGTAAAAGTTTCATCTCTCAACGGAATTGACCGAGAACGCGGTAGCCGGCTTGGCCGGGCCTTGCGCTTCCACGCCAGATTTCCGCTCCTCCGGTCAATCCGTCACGTCAAGGATTACCCCATGAACCTCGTAGCACGTTCGCATCGTTTCCTCATCGCCGGCGGCATGCTGGCGCTTTCCGCCTGTGCGGCGGCGCCGCCCGCGCCTACGGCGGCGCTGCAGGCTGCCGACATCGCAATCGCCAATGCCGACAAGGACGGCGCCACCGACTATGCGCCCCTGGAAATGCGCTCGGCGCACGAAAAGATCGCCGCCGCGCGCGAAAGTGCCGCGCAGCCCGACGACGAGCGCGTGATGCAGTCGCGGCGCCTGGCGGACGAAGCACGCGCCGACGCCGACCTCGCTTCGGCCAAAGCGCACCTGGCCAAGGCCGATGCCGTGAACCAGGAGCTGCAGAAGAACAGCGACACCCTGCGTCAGGAAATTCAACGCGGTTCGGGAGGTTGAGGCATGAACAAGATCAAAAACGTGATCCGGGCCACCCTGTGCGGTGCCGGCGCCGGCGGAGCCGGACTGTTGCTGGCCGCCTGTGCCGCCGACGCTTTCAAGGAGCCGGGCGCGTACCAGGTGCGTGCGTCGCTGACCGACCTGCAGTCAAACCCCAGCCTGGCGAGCCGCGCGCCGGTGGCCATCGACGACGCCGATTCGGCGGTGCGCGAGGCCGAACAGCCGCAAACCGATCACGCGGTGGCTAGGCACCTGGTCTACATCGCCGAGCGCAGGGTGCAGATCGCCCGGCTGCAGGCGCAGGCAAGCTTCGACGTCGAACAGCGCAGAGCGCTGAGCGACAGCAACGGGCAGATGCAGCTGGATGCGCGCACCCAGGAAGCCGACGCGGCCAAGCGCAAGAACGGCGAGCTGCAGGCGCAAACCGACTTGGCAAACCGCAAGAGCGACGACTTGCAGGCGCAGCTTGCCGCGCTGCAGGCGAAAAAGACCGACCGCGGCATGGTGCTGACGCTGGGCGACGTGCTGTTTTCCAGCGGCCGAGCAGACTTGAAGCCGGGCGGGGTTTCCACGCTCGACCGGCTGGCCAGCTATCTTGGCCAGGCTCAGGACCGTACGGTCCGCATCG
Source organism: Nevskia sp. (assembly GCA_016779605.1). GTDB lineage: Bacteria > Pseudomonadota > Gammaproteobacteria > Nevskiales > Nevskiaceae > Nevskia. Next base: position 8,740 of record JADHNH010000060.1, read on the forward strand.
AAGGCCACACCGACGACCGCGGCGGGCAGGATATGAATCAGGCTCTTTCGCAGAAGCGCGCCGACTCGGTCGCACTGTATCTGGCCGGTCGCGGCATCGCCAGCAGCCGCGTCACCGCGGTCGGCGAAGGCTACTCATCGCCGGTCGCGGACAACAGCACGGAAGCCGGCCGGCAGGCCAACCGCCGCGTTGAAGTCGTCATCCAGAACGCTCCGGAATAGACCGGCGCAACCGCCACGGTTGCCGCAGCGATGGACAAGGCTGTGGTAGAGACCAGAAATGCCGCCGCCGATAGCTGGATAATAGCCAAAGTGAAGTCCGGGATTCATGCGGACGACGTCAGCAAAGGATTCGATGTGAGCGTCGCCATCTGGGACGGCGTGGTGGTGCTCAGTGGCACGCTGGCCAACGAAGCTGCGATCGACCGCGTGGTGGAAATCGCGCGCCGGGTGAAGGGCGTCAGAAGCGTGGACGTTTCGGCGCTCAGCGTCGCGAGCATCTGATTCAGGGCCCTCGGGCTCGGTATGCGCCGGAACGGATGACCGGCGCGAAGATCACGGACGATCGGAGCCGCACCGCAAGGTGCGGTTTTTTTGTGCCCGCGGATGCCTGCCATGCATATGGCCGCCGCGGAAGAAATGACCGATATCGACGACGGCGGTGTACGCAGGGGCTGCGCATGTGCCCCGCCTTGCATACCGCTCCCGGCACGAACGGATCTTGCAGGCGCCAGCTGCAACGAAGGCAGCCGAGGCATGCCAATCGATAAAGAGCAGTTTCAGCAGCCGCCGGCAGTCGCGCCTATTGCTGCAACGTCACTGGCCTTTGTTGAAGGTCCGGCGTCGTTCCGTGCGAGCCAGCCCGGCCGATATTCACTTCGACCGCATGTTCCCGCCGGTCGTCCGCCAGTGGGATGCTGTTATCGGGTTGCGCGGCGCCGTCGAGCATCACGGTAATATCTGCCTTGCCAGTGGCGTTTGCGGCCGGCGTTTGCACGAAGGCGATCCGGTAAGCCGTGCCGCGGTAGCGATAGGTCAATGAGTACGCTGTCCAATCGTCCGGAACGCACGGTACGAAACGCAGCTTGTTACCCTCAAGCTGCAGCCCCAGAAGCGATTCCACGATCAGGCGATAAAGCCAGCCGGCGGATCCGGTGTACCAGGTCCAGCCGCCGCGGCCGGTGTGCGGCGGCACGGCGTACACATCCGCGGCAACGACGTACGGCTCGGTCTTGTAGACGGCGACGGCCTGTGCGGTGCGCGCGTGGTTCACCGGGTTGATCAGCGCCAGCAGCTCCCAGGCACGGCGGCTGTCGCCCAGGGCGGCGAACGCCATCGCGGACCACACCGCTGCGTGCGTGTATTGCCCGCCGTTCTCGCGCACGCCGGGCACGTAGCCCTTGATGTAGCCGGGATCCATCGCCGAGATGTCGAATGGCGGATCGAGCAGCTGGATCAGGCCGCGATCGCGGCGTACGAGGTGCCGATCCACCGCGTCCATTGCTGTCCGCGCGCGTCCCGGCTCGCCCGCCCCGGTCAAGACCGACCAGCTCTGCGCGATCGAATCGATCGAGCATTCCGGATTGGCCGCCGAACCCAGCGGCGAGCCGTCGTCGAAGTAGGCGCGGCGGTACCACTGGCCGTCCCAGGCATGCTGCTCGAGGTTCGCCCGCAACTGCGAGGCCTGGCCGCGGCAGCGCTCGACAAACCCGGAGTCGCCGCGAATCTCGGCCAGCCTGGCGAATTCCTGCAACACCCCGTACAGGAAGAAGCCCAGCCAGACGCTTTCGCCCTGGCCGCGGATGCCGACCAGGTTCATGCCGTCGTTCCAGTCGCCGGAACCCATCAGGGGGAGGCCGTGGGCGCCGAACCGCAGGCCGTGCTCGATCGCGCGGACGCAATGCTCGTACAGGCTGGCCGCTTCGGCGGAACGGCCGGGCAGGTCGTAATACGACTCCTCCTCGGCGTTTAGCGGCCGGCCGCTCAGGAAATGCAGGCGTTCGTCCAGGACGGCGTGATCGCCGGTACTGAGCACGTACCGGCAGGTTGCCAGCGGCAGCCACAGGTAATCGTCCGAACAGCGCGTGCGCACGCCGCGGCCGGCCGGCGGATGCCACCAATGCTGAACGTCGCCCTCTGGGTACTGGCGTTCCGCGCACCGCAGCAGGTGCTCGCGCACCAAGCCAGGTTCGGCGTGAACCAGCGCCATCACGTCCTGCAGCTGGTCGCGGAAACCGAACGCGCCGCCCGACTGGTAGTAGCCGCTCCGCGCCCAGAGCCGGCAGGCCAGCGTCTGGTAGAGGAGCCAGCCGTTGGCCAGCGCGTTCAAGGCCGGATCGGGGGTGGCGACCTGTACCGCGCCCAGGGTGCGCTTCCAGTATTGCCGCACCTTCTCCAGCGCGTTGCGCGCGGAGCCGGTCCTGCGGAAGCGTTGAACCAGCTTGCGCGCCTGTTCGAGGTCGCGACCGGCGCCGAGGCGGAAGATGATTTCGCGCTCCTGCCCGTCGGCGAGCTCGAAAGGAACCTGGATCGCCCCGCAGGGATCCAGGGCCGCGCCGAGCCTGCCGGAAAGGCGCGCGCGAGCCATCGCGTCGGGATTGCCGGGACTGCCGTTGCGGCCGAGGAACTCGGTACGGTCGCCGCTGAGGGTGCGCGAGGGGTCGTCGACGTCGAAGAAGGCGACCCGCCCGGCGAATTCGCCGTTGTAGGCATTGCGGGCGAATAGGGCACCGCTGGCGGCGTCGATTTCCGTGAGCACGTGCATGGCGGTTTTCGGCCGCAGGTCGCCCAGTACCCACTCGACATAGCCGGTGGCGGAAAGGCGCCTGGGTCGGCCCGAGCCGTTGCGCACTTTCAGCACCATGAACTTGACGGCTTCCTCCAGGTCCACGTAGACCCAGAGCTCCGATCGGATGCCGCCGGCAGTATGCTCGAACACGCTGTAGCCGAATCCGTGCCGGGTAAGGTACGGCATCGCCCCGCGGCTCGGCAGCGGCGTCGGCGACCAGAAATGACCGCTTTCCTCGTCGCGCAGGTATACGGCTTCGCCGCCCGCCGTGCCGACCGGATCGTCGCTCCACGGCGTCAGGCGGAACTCGTGGGCGTTCTCGCTCCAGGTGTAGCCGAGGTCGCTTTCGGTGACCACCGTTCCGAAATGCGGGTTGGCAATCACGTTCGCCCACGGCAGCGGCGTCACCTGCCCCCGCGCGGTGGCGATGATGTACTCGCCGCCGTCCGCGGTGAAGCCGCCCGGGCCGTTGCCGAACAGCAGACCCTGGGGCAGTTCGGCTGTCGCCGCCGGCTCGGCACGGTGCACCCGGCTGGTCGCCAGGCGCGCGACGCGCTTTTCCGCAATGCTGCGGCGGCCGACCTGTTCCGCCAGCGTGCCGCGGCCGTCGGCGACGATGACGCGGGCGACCGCCTGCAGCAGGATGCGGTCTTCGTTCGAGATCTGCTCGGCCGAGCGGATGAAGATGCCCCCGGGCCGGTCGATCGCGTTGGCTTCGGTGCCCGTTGCGATCAGCCCGACGATCTGGTCCTGCAGCCGCTGGCGGTAGCCGACGTGGTCTTCGTTCCAGATCACCAGGTCCACCACCAGGCCTTTCAGACGCCAGTAGGCATGGCACTGGATCATCTGGCGCGCGAGGTCGATATGTGCCGAGTCCGCGATCTTGAGCAGCACGATCGGCAGGTCGCCGGATATCGCGTAGCCCCAAAGTCCGGACTGCCCGCGGCGGTTCTGCGCCAGGACACCGGATTCGGCGCGCAGGGTCGAATTGGCGTAGAGGACCGAGCCGGCCAGCCGCCGGTAGAGCTGGGCGTCGGCCTCGCCGGCATTGATCTGGCGCAGCGTCACGCCGCTGTGCGTCAACGCCAGGGCAAAGACGCGGTCGGCGAGGTGCCGGTCCTGGTATTTGTCGACCAGCGCCGTGCACGCCTCGCGGCTGTCCGCGACGCCGGAGACCAGGTCCAGCGTTGCCGCCTGTTCCGGATTGAGCGCGATCCGGCAGCGGATGGCGACGATCGGATCCAGCACCGAGCCCGCGCTGCCGGACAATAGGCCGGCCGCATCCATGGCCTGCGGCGCGGCGACGCTGCGGCCACGGCCGATGAAGCGCATCCGATCGGTTTCGTACGAAATGTCGCCGACATCGACCCCGTGCGCCGCCAGCAGGTGGAACATCCACGGCGTGGCGTCGCCGCTGGAGCGCGGCCGCCGCGTGCACAGGATCGCGTGGCGGCTGCCGATCACCTCGGTCTGCACGAACAGGTTGCCGAACGAGGGCTGCATCTGGTCGGCCGCCGGCGGAGCCAGAACGACTTCGGCGTAACTGGTGATCTCGACGATCCTGCGGACACGCGAGCGGTTGGTGATGCGCACCCGGCGCAGCTCGATGTCGTCTTCCGGCGATACCACGATCTCGGAATACGTCTCGTAGTCGTGGTCGCGGCGGCGGAATTCCGCGCGCCCTTCGGAAAACATCGCCTCGTAGCTTTCCGCGCGCTTGAGCGTCGGTTGGTGGGCTGCCGACCAGATCTCGCCGCCGGCAAGGTCCCGCAGATACACGAACGTGCCCCAGTTGTCGCAGGTGCTGTCCTCGCGCCAGCGGGTGACGGCCAGGTCCTTCCAGCGGCTGTAGCCGCCGCCCGCGTTGGTCACCATGACGTGATAGCGGCCGTTCGACAGCAGCTGGACTTCGGGCGTCGGTGTGACCGCACCGACCGGTACCTGGGTCGACGATTCCGCCGCACTGGAGAAAGCGCTGCTCTCGGAATCCTGGGCGACGCGCGTCTGCAGCACGGAGGCCTTCGGAATCCGCTCCTGCAGCAGCAGCATGGTCGCCTGGAACAGGGGGTCCGACCCGAAGCGCCGCTGCATCGGCCGATCGAGGAGCAGGTATGCCAGCGACAGCAGGTTCATGCCCTGGTGATGCGCCATGAACGAGCGCACGATGGCGCTGGAGTTGCCGCGCGGCAGGCGCGCGGGCGTGTAGTCGATCGCCTCGTAAAAGCCGAATTCGCCTTCCAGCCCGCAGGACGCCAGCCGCTGCAGGTTGGCGCAGGCTGCCTCGGGGGCCACCATCAGGGCCAGTGCCGAGGCATATGGCGCGACGACGGAATCCTCAGCCAAACCGCGTTTCAGCCCCAGCCCTGGGACACCGAATGCGTGGTATTGGTAGTTGAGGCTGGCGTCAACCGTGTTGTAGCCCGATTCCGACACGCCCCAGGGTAGCGAGCGCTGGCTGCCGTATGCGATCTGCCGCGCCACCGCTGCCCGGTAGGTCTGGTCGAGAAGGGTGCCTTCGAAGCTCGGCATCACCAGCAGCGGCATCAGGTACTCGAACATCGAGCCGCTCCAGGAAACCAGGATCGGCTCGCCGCCGGCGGTCATCAAGGACCGGCCCAGCGCGAACCAGGCATCCTGCGGCAACTGCCCCTGGGCAATTGCGACGAAGGTGCACAAGCGCGCTTCCGAAGCCAGAAGGTCGTAGAAGCTGGTGTCGCGCCTGCGCTCGTCGACGTTGTAGCCGATCGCCAGCAAATGACGCGAATTGTCGTACAGGAACTCGTATTCCATCACCGCGAAGCCGCCGGCTTGCTGCGCCAGGTGCTCGCATTCGCCGATGCGCTGCGCCGCACGCGTGCCCGCCGCCGCCATCATCGCGCGTAGCTCGCCGAGCCAGGCCTGTTGCGCGGGCGCCATCGGTTCGGCGAGCCGCGCGTCGATCTTCGGCAGCAGCGCGGCGGTGCGCCCGGCCAGCCCGCGTAATGTCGGGATGTCGCCGACGTCGGCGAATCCGGCCAGGCCCTCCGGAGCGCTGGGCAAGGCCAGCCAGGGCGCCAGAAACCCGAGCTCTGTCAGCACTTCGCGGCATTGCCGGGCGAAGGCGCCGACCCAATGGCCGGCTTCGCCTTCGCCGGCGGCATCGACGCCGGCGGCCAGATCGGCGCCGAGGCTTGCCACCGGTACCAAGTGTTGCCAGATCGCCGGCAGCGTCGCCGGACGCAGGTCGCGGGCGGCATTCACCAGGGTCCGTAAACGGGCGACCGGCTGCAGGAGGGATGCCGGAGCGGCGTCGGCAAGAATGCCGAGGGTGTCGGCAAGCCCGTCGAACAGGCCTGCCCCCGCGATATCCTGGTCGGGCAGGCTCAGCAGGCCGGAGCGCAGGGTCAGCAGGTGGCCGGCGAGGTTGCCGCTGTCCACCGATGAAATGTAACGGGGTGCCAGCGGCTGCAGGGAGCGGGTGTCGTACCAGTTGTAGAAATGTCCCTGGTGCCGTTCCAGTTTCGCCATGGTGCCAAACGCATCGGTGGTGCGTGCGAGCAGGGATCCGGCCGATACAAAGCCGAAATCCCAGGCCGACAGGTTGGCCAGCAGCGCCAGTCCCATGTTGGTCGGCGATGTGCGGTGCGCGATGACCGGACCGGGATGCTCCTGGAAATTGTCGGGCGGCAGCCAATTGTCCTGCGCGACGACGAACCGTTCGAAGAACGCCCAGGTCTTGCGCGCGATCCTGCGCAGAAACACCTGCTGTTCCAGGGCCAGCTTCGCTTCCCGGCGCACCAGCGGCCGGCTCAGCCACCAGGCGATGCCGGGAGCCGCGAGCCACAGGCACAGGACCGGCGCGGCCGCCGCCAAGGCCCAGGGCCTGGACCAGGCCGCCGCGACGACAGCAACGGCCGCAAAAGGTGCGAACCACATCGAGCGGTAAGAATCCGCGATTCCGGTTCGCCCCCGATGTTCCTGCCCGGACGACGCGCTCCATTCCAGCAGGCCGCGATGCGTGAACAGCATGCGCCAGGCCGTGCGCAGAACCGCGTCGAGGCTGAACAGCGCCTCGAACGGCAGACATGCGATCCTGAACACGGCTTGTGCAATGCTGCGGGCTGTCGAGCCCAGCACCGCGGCCAGATGCAGGCCAAGATACATGTCGGCAGGCTTGCGCAAGGCGTCCACCAGGCCAACCAGCAAAGGCGGGATCAGGACGATGCCGAGCACCGCAAGGGTGTAGAACCATGCTGCGGGCAGCGCGGCCCAACCCAGCAGCAGAAGCAAGATCAACGCGGCGGGGACCAGGTTCCGCCGCAGGTTGTCGAGAATCTTCCAGCGCGACAGCGCAGACAGGGGATTGCGCAGTGTTTTGCGGTCCGGCCCCGGAACGTGCGGCAACAGCCAGTGCGCGATCTGCCAATCGCCGCGAATCCAGCGCCGCTGGCGCTTCACGTCGTCGAGGTAACGTGCGGGGTACTCCTCGAACAGGTGCACGTCGCTCAACAGCCCCGAACGTGCGTAGCAGCCTTCCAGGAGATCGTGGCTGAGAATCCGGTTTTCGGGAAAACGCCGGTCGAGCGCGCGCTCGAACGCGTCTACCTCGTAGATGCCCTTGCCGATGAAGGAGCCCTCGCCGAACAGGTCCTGGTAGACGTCCGAGACTGAACGCGTATACGGGTCGATGCCCGGCTCGCTGCCCCACATCCTGGCGTACAGCGACCGCTGCGCGCCGGTGAGGCTCGCCCCCATGCGCGGCTGCAGGATGCCGTAGCCGCCGCAAACGAGCTGCCTGTCCTGGTCGTAACGCGGCCGGTTCAGCGGGTGCGCCATCGCGCCGACGAACTGCCGCGCGGAGTCGCGCGGCAGCTGCGTATCGGTATCCAGCGTGATGACGTACTTGACGTCCGACAGGGCTCCGACATCGCCGGCTGTCAGCAGGAAGCGGTCCCAGCCGCCGCCGCGCAGCGCCGCATTCAGATCCGCCAGCTTGCCGCGCTTGCGCTCGTAGCCCATCCACATCCGATCGGCCGGGTTCCAGCGACGCGGCCGATGGAACAGGAAAAACCGGTCGTTTCCGGCGCCGCCATATTTTTCGTTCAGCTTGTCGATGCCGCCGCGCACCAGTTGCAGCAGCGGCGCATCCTCGGCCAGCGTCTGCGCCTGCGCGTCGCCGAAGTCGGTGAGCAGGCCGAAATGCAGGTGTTCGTCGCGGTTGCCGAGGAAACGCACCTCGAGCGCTTCCAGCAGCTCCTCGACGCCCGGCGCACTGCCGAGCATCGAGGGGATCACCACCAGCGTGCGCATTTCCTCCGGCAGCCCCTTGGAAAAGTCCATGCGCGGCAGCAGTTGCGGTGCGACCAGCAGGGTCGCAAGCCAGTTCACCAGTGACGATGCCAGCTGGCTGGCGCCCAACAGCGACAGGCTGCCGAGCATGGCCAGCCGCCAGCCGTCCACGCCGGTCTGGTATGCGTGCGCGGTCGCCCAGCCGGCCAAGGCGGTGGTCAGCAGCAGGATCGCGCCGAGATAGAGTGCCAGCGGCGATCGGCCAAGCCGCCTGCCGAGGCTTTCGATGGCGGAACGGTCAGCCGACACCGCCTGTTCCAGCTGCGGCAGGCCGCGATCGATCAGGTAATGGCCGACATGCGCAGTGTGATCGCCGGCGCCGCTGCTCGCGGCGCACCGCTGCGCCAAGCCGATCGCACGGCGCGCCACTTCGCTTTCCGACAGATGGCTGCGCTTGGCGAGCCTGTCGATCACATGCCGGTAGCGATCCCGTGTGGCGAAATCCATCTTCCGGTATGCGCCGCCGGGGTCTTCAAGCAGGACCTGCTCGACCGAGCTCATCGATTCGACGAACTCGCGCCAATCCATCGCGCCGAGGAAGCGAAGGCTGCCGATGGTGTTCTTGATCGATACCTGGTCGCCGGCCTGCTGCTGATTTTCCGACTGCACCATCTGCTCGATGGTCTGGCTCGATTCGGCGAGGCGCTGCTCGATCCAGGTGAGCGGCAACGCCAGCGCCGGGCCATGGCCTTGCAGGCGGCGGGCGAGCTCGGCGACGAACGGGCTTTCCATCGGCGGATTCGAGCGCGCCATGTCGGCGATCACCAGAATCAGGCTCTTCGGGTCGTCCGCGGCGATCTCCATCATCCGGTTCGCCCAGTCCTGCGCCTGGTTCAACTGGATCCTGGCCGTGGTAATCCGGGCGCCGACCCGGCGCAGATTCTCGATCAGCGCTAGGCGCAACATGATCGGGATGGCCCATAGCTCGCCCAGCGTGAGCGGCGTGATCGTCTGGTACGCCGCCACGAAACGGCCGAGGGTCTCCGCATCCACGCGGCCGTCGCCGTGCGAGATCGCCTCCAGGGCGATGTCGTATACGCGGGGAAACCCTGCGGATTCGCCTTGTGCCAGGCGCGGCAACTCGCGGCTGTAGCCCTTGGGAAGGTGCTGCCTGGCGGTGCGGACCTGCTCTTCGATCAGGTAGAAGTTATCGAGCAGCCACTCCCCGGCGGGGGCGATCCGGAGCTTGTCCTTGACCGCGGCGGTCAGCAATCCGCAGGTCGCATTCAGGATCTGCTCGTTGGCGTCCAGCCGCTTGAGCAGGCGATCCGGCGTGCGCGCCGGCTCCAGGACGTGCGCAGCCGCCAGCGCCTTGCCGTGCTGCTCCATCTGGTCGTCGCTGAACAGCTCGGCGCGCAGCGGCGTCTGGTCGTCCGAGCCGGCGCGCGGCAAGCGTCTGCCGCGCGAGGGGACCGCGCCGATGATCGGCAGGAACGCCCTGAACATTGCCGCAACACTCATCGTCTGCGCACGGCAATCGAAAATTCCACCGCGAGAACGGGCAGGTCAAGCCCCCGGATAGTGCTTGGCGAAGAAGTCCTTTACTTGCCGGTCGGTTTCCTCGCGGCCGATCTGGTAGCGGAGCTGAACCAGCCCGGCCAGGCGGTGAAAGTTGCCTTCCACTTGCGCCAGGTCCTCGACCGGAATTTTTTCCCAGACCGACTTCGCTTCCGGGATCAGGGTCTTCCACTTCGCCTTGACCGCGCGAGCATCGGCATTGGCCGTTGCCCTGATCTGGTTCTTGGTGCGCGGAACGATACGAGCGGGTGTGGCCTGCTCGGGTTCCAGCGATGTCGTGTCGCTTAAGGTATTCATGATGGGTCCTGAAGTGGGACGCCCGGCGGGGAAATGCCGCGCGCTGATTGGCGCTGCCGTCAAGCGGCGCCGCTGGTGCTGTTCGTGGCGGACAATCGGCAAGCCAACCACGATCAGCGCGTTGCCGGCGGCAGGGCTGCCGTGGTGCCGGGATCGTCAGTCGGCAGGAGGCGCCGTTCGAAATGCGTGTGCCCGGCAGCAACCCATATGAATACGCCAGATTTTCCGCAGTGTCTGTTGGCCGGCGCACATAGCGGCGCGTCCGCCGGGTATCACGTCTGTCGACAGCAATGACACCGTCCTTGGCGGACCGGTCTGAATCAACGCCCCGTTGGCGGCGCCGCCGTCGGCTAATGCGGCGAAGCGATCTTGAAGAAAGACTCGGGTGTTCCAGCCGCTGACGGAACCGCAGGCGTTTGCTGCTTTCAGCGCGGGGAATTGAGCCAGTCGTCCATCTCGCAGCCAGGCACGTATCCGCGCTGTTCGGCGTGATAGTCCGCCGCCGCTTCCATCAAGGCGGTGCGCCCGGCCGACCGGGTTCGCTTTCCGGCATGGCTTTTGTCGATGCCGATCAGGTCGATCGACTGCGTTTGCGGCCCTGGCACATGGCCGGCGGCCTTGTCCGCTTTGCCAGTGTTGTTCATCGGAACGCTCCTCTCAGGCGTATCTCACAACGGGAAGTCCATATCCTTCGACAGCAACGACCGCCTTGTTTTTATTGTTAGCTGACAGTCACCTTACAATTTTCAGCCTCGCGAATCCAGGACGCATTGACCTGCCTCAACGGGCAGGAATGGCAAACCGGCACTGATCAATGGCGCAAGCCGGGGTTGCGCTCGATCCGGCCGGCGGCGTAGCGCCCGGTCAGGCTGTGCCAAACTGCGGCAAGGCGGTGCCGGCCAACATGGGGATTTCCGAGGCCGGCACGGCGTTGCCATAGAAGTTGCCTTGCGCCGACGTGCAGCCGCGCTCCCGCAGAAAATGCTCCTGGAGGCGCGTCTCGATACCGACCGCGCCGACGCGGATGCGGAAGCTCTTGGCGGCGGCGATAATCACGTCGATCATCGCTGCGCTTCCGGGTGCATTGGACAGGTTACGCACCAGCGTGCGGTCTATTTTGATTTGATTGATGGGAAAGCGGGTCAGGCAGGCGATGGAGCAGGGGCCGTTGCCGAAATTGTCGAGCGTAATGGTCACTCCCAGGGAGCAGATGTCGCGCAGGATCGCCGAAGTCTGCTCCGGGTTGCGCATCATCGCGTCTTCGGTGAGCTCGATGCGCAGCTGGTCGCCGGGTAGTCCGCTGGCCGCCAGCGCCTCCTTGAGCAGCCGCGGCAGGTTCAGCAGGTGGAACTGGCGCGGCGACAGGTTCACGGCCAGCGTCAGGGGTTTTCCGCATGCAGCCTGCAGCTCGACGCAGTCCCGGCAGGCGCGTTGCAGGAGCCACTGGGCGAGCTGGGTGCCGAAGCCGCCGTGTTCCGCGGCGGCGATGAAACGCTCGGCTGCGATAAGCCCGAAAACGGGATGCATCCACCGCGTCAGCGCCTCGATCCCGGACAGGCTGCCGTCGATCAGCGATACCTCGGGCTGATAATGCACGGCTAGCTCGTCGTTGGTCATGGAGCTGCGCATCATCGCCGTCATGGATTTCGCTTCCGGGGTCTGCCCCAGCATTTCCCGCGCATACCATTTGACCGTGCTGAGTTCACCCGCTTTGGCGAAGTACATGGCGGTGTCGGCGCATTTCATCAATGTGCGTTCGTCGGTGCCGTCGTCGGGGTAAAGGCTGCCGCCGACGCTGGGTGTCACGATGACCTCGTGTTCACCCAGAAGTATCGGCGCCGACACGGATTCGATGACCGTTTGCATCAGCGGCTCAAGTTCGCTGCGATCGCGCACGTCCGGGAAGAGCATCACGAACTCGTCGCCGCCGAGGCGTGCGACGGTGTCGGCCTTGCGCAGGCAGCCCTGCAGCCGCTTGCCCACGGCGATCAGCAAGGCGTCGCCGATAATGTGCCCGAAGATGTCGTTGATGCTCTTGAACCGGTTCAGGTCCAGCATCATCACGGCCACTTTTCCGCCGTGGCGCTGCGCCCGGTGCAGAGCGACCTCCACCCGGTCCAGCAGCAGGGCGCGATTGGGCAATCCGGTAAGGGCGTCGTAATGCGCCAGCGTCAGCAGCGAAGATTCTCCCGCCGCCGCGGCTGACATGCCTGCCAGCATCAAATAGCCTTTGACCGCGCCGCACTCGTCGCGCCGGACCGCGATAGAAAGGTTGATTTCCAGTCTTGCGCCGTCCTTGCGCAGGTAGCTCCACCGGTGAAACGAGCCCGGCGCCTGGTTATCGAACGCGATGACGGCGTCGAAGTCGGTCATCGGTTCCGCGCCGCACAACTCCATTCTGCGGCGCCCGACCTGCTCGGGTTCGTGCAAGGCCACCATCGACATGCCTACCAGCTCGCCCTGACTATAGCCGAGCATCAGCAGAGCCGCGGAGTTGGCGGACAGGATCACGCCGTGGGCGTCGCAGGCAAACAGGCTGAACGGCAGCGCATGGATCTGTGAGTGCCACGGCGGCTGCGCATGCGTCGGCCCGGAATGCGCCCCTTTGATGTGCCGCAGAAACGGCGCGGAGCCGGGTGGCGCCTTGGCCGGATCCGGCAGGCTGTTCAGGCCGGACGACTGCTGTTGGATATTCAAGTTCAGGCGCTCCGACGAAACGATTGTTCTGCGTTGTTGACGTGGCCGCCGGTTCCTATACGGCAAATGGACATCCGCCCCGACAGGTGGACGCTGCCGCCCGATAGTGCGCTGTCGATCTGACGCCCAGGTTAAGACAGGCTAGTCAGATGGACGTGTCAGCAAAATGACATAAGTCAATCAGCGCTTGTCGCGGGAACTGCCGAAACCGAAAGTTGAAGTGGACCCGCCGACGCATCATTTCCGCGATCGCGCGGCGCGCCGTGGTATTCCCTGGTGAAAAGCGGGGGCTGGGTGAATTTAGCCTGAGCAGGCGAGAACGCACCTCGGAAACTGCTGCGCTTGCGATTCGGTGCGCCAACTGCCTGCGCTCGCTAAGCGATTGAGACGGGTTCTAGTACGGGATGATGCCCCAATTGGGGCGAAGAAATTCGGCGACCCGGGAATTCGAGGCGATTGTATCTTGATCTGCTGATGCATGCGGGCGCCGGGAGTAAATCACTACAGGAGGATGACGCCACACGACATATGCAAGCCGTGAGCGTGCCATCGGCATGGCGTTGCGCTTCGATGAGGCCAATTCCCACGGCGGCTGGTCGATGCTGGGCGGGCCCGCTCGACGCCCCGGGCACAGCCACGGGTGCGGCGATGCGCTGACAACCTTTCGTGCCGCAAGCCGCACTCAAGTGGTGAGCCGGAATGTCCGGCGGCCGGAAGAAAGCCATGGAGACCCTGCGCGGCAACATCTGCCGCTGTGGTTGGTGCGCGCCGTTGTTTTTGCTCTTCGCCGCACTGGTGCCGCAGACAGCGAGGGCATTGCCCAGCTTTGCGCGCCAGACCGGCCTGCCGTGCGCGACCTGCCATATCCTGGCCTTCGGTCCGGCGCTGACGCCCTACGGGCAGCAATTCAAGCTGAACGCTTACGTGCAGGGCAACGGGCAGGCACCGCTGCTGCCGCTGTCGGGGATGCTGGTCGGCTCCTTGACCAATACGCAGAAAGGGCAGGACGGCGGCGCTGCCCCGCATTACGCCAGCAACGACAACCTCGCGCTGGATCAGGCCAGCGCGTTTTACGGCGGCCGTATCGCCGACCACGTCGGCGCCTTCGTCCAGGTCACTTACAGCGGCGTGCCGCGGCGCATCCATTGGGACCAGACCGACATCCGCTTTGCCGACCACGGCCATATCGGCGACATGCCGCTGGTGTACGGCCTGTCGCTGAACAACAACCCGACGGTGCAGGACCTGTGGAACTCCACGCCGGGCTGGAGTTTCCCCTACCAGAGCTCCAGCCTCGCGCCGACCCCGGCGGCAGCGCCGCTGCTCGAGGGCGCGCTGGCGCAGAACGTCTACGGCTTGACCGCCTACACCATGATCGATCGCACGCTTTACCTCGAGGGCGGCGCCTACCGATCGCCAGCGCAGCGCGTGCTCAGCCTGTTCGGCGCCGATCCGGGCGGCGGCAGCCCGGTGCGGGGTTTTGCCCCGTACTGGCGGGTGACGCTGCAGCACCTATTCAAGTCGATCTACGCCTCGGTGGGCACGTTCGGCCTGGTGGCGCGCCTGACGCCGGGCGGCAATGCCGCCGCCGGCACCGACCACTACATCGACCTGGGCGCCGACACAACCTTCCAGTGGCAGATCGACGCAAGCAGCGCCCTGCACGGCAACGCCACGTTCCTGCACGAGAGCCAGCGCTTGCAGGCGAGCGAGGGGCCGAGTACCGCAAACGGGGCGGCCAATCACCTGGAGACCACGCGGATCAATCTCACCTACGCCTGGCGGCAGACGCTGGCGGCGGAGCTGGGCTGGTTCGCCGTCAATGGCTCGACCGACACCGCCCTGTATGCCCCGGCCCCCGTATCCGGCAGCGCCAACGGCAGCCCCGCCAGCCGCGGTTTCATCTACCAGGCCGAATACATTCCGTTCGGCAAGGGCGGGCCCTACGCCCGGACCTGGCTGAACCTGCGGATGGCGCTGCAATACACGCAGTATCTGCAGTTCAACGGCGGCGTGCGCAATTACGACGGCAGCGGCCGCGACGCCGCCGACAACA